>NZ_PTRD01000014.1:0-101385 GCF_002965005.1 Escherichia sp. MOD1-EC7011 | reverse complement strand
TCCTGCCTTAGAAGGCATAAGCTCTAAATTAATACATATATTTAAATTATATTTATTTAATAATTTATTTCTCGCATGAATTTTCATAAATTTAATCTATTACTTTATACGCAATACATTTACTTTCCTCTTTTGATGATCTTAAATATCTTATTTTTCGTAATGTGTATAACAAGGAATAGTGATGAAATTAAAAAAATGTCTTCTGCCTGTGGCAATTTTAGCGTCATTCACCCTGGCTGGATGCCAGTCAAACGCTGACGATCATGCCGCCGATGTTTATCAAACCGATCAACTGAATACAAAACAAGAAACCAAAACTGTTAATATTATTTCTATTCTTCCTGCCAAAGTTGCCGTAGACAACTCACAAAATAAACGGAACGCACAAGCCTTCGGCGCACTTATTGGCGCAGTCGCTGGCGGCGTTATTGGCCATAACGTCGGCTCCGGCAGTAACTTTGGAACGACGGCAGGTGCAGTTGGCGGCGGAGCCGTAGGTGCGGCGGCAGGTTCTATGGTGAATGATAAAACCTTAGTGGAAGGTGTTTCTTTAACATACAAAGAAGGCACCAAAGTGTATACCTCCACCCAGGTGGGTAAAGAGTGCCAGTTCACGACGGGTTTAGCCGTTGTTATTACCACTACGTATAACGAAACGCGTATTCAGCCAAATACAAAATGTCCTGAAAAAAGCTAATAATCAGGAGGATTCATGAAGAAGGTTTTACTTTGCGCCATCTTAGCCGCCTTAAGTAGTTCAACTTTCGCCTCTTCATTACAGGATCAACTCTCTGCTGTCGCAGAAGCGGAACAGCAAGGCAAAAATGAAGAGCAAAGGCAGCATGACGAATGGGTAGCGGAGCGCAACAGGGAAATCCAGCAAGAGAAGCAACGGCGTGCAAATGCCCAGGCCGCCGCTAACAAAAGAGCGGCAACGGCAGCGGCAAATAAGAAAGCTCGTCAGGATAAACTGGACACCGAAGCCACTGCGGACAAAAAACGCGATCAAAGTTATGAAGATGAGCTGCGCAGCTTAGAGATTCAGAAACAAAAACTGGCGCTGGCGAAAGAAGAAGCCCGCGTTAAGCGAGAAAACGAATTTATCGATCAGGAACTGAAGCACAAAGCCGCGCAAACCGATGTTGTGCAGTCAGAAGCTGATGCTAACAGGAATATGACTGAAGGCGGTCGCGATTTAATGAAGAGCGTAGGTAAAGCAGAAGAGAATAAATCGGACAGTTGGTTTAATTAATCGATGTTAGTAACTTCAAGCCTATAATTCTTGAGGATAAAAAACCCTCTGTAGTAACAGAGGGTTTTGTTCATTCATAGTGCAGGGTCAAATCATTCCCACTCAATAGTCGCAGGCGGCTTGCCGCTGATGTCATACACCACGCGGGAAATACCGTTCACTTCATTGATAATGCGGTTGGAAACACGACCGAGGAAATCGTACGGCAGGTGCGCCCAGTGTGCGGTCATAAAGTCGATAGTTTCGACAGCACGCAGAGAAACAACCCAATCATACTTACGACCATCGCCCATTACGCCAACGGAACGAACTGGCAGGAAGACAGTGAACGCCTGGCTGACTTTGTCGTACAGATCCGCTTTACGCAGCTCTTCAATGAAGATGGCATCCGCACGGCGCAGCAGGTCGCAGTACTCTTTCTTCACTTCGCCCAGAACACGAACGCCGAGACCCGGCCCCGGGAACGGATGACGGTACAGCATGTCGTACGGCAGGCCCAGCTCCAGACCAATCTTACGCACTTCGTCTTTGAACAGCTCTTTCAGCGGTTCAACCAGGCCCATCTTCATCTCTTTCGGCAGGCCGCCAACGTTGTGGTGAGATTTGATAACGTGCGCTTTACCGGTTGCAGACGCGGCAGATTCAATAACGTCAGGATAGATAGTTCCCTGCGCCAGCCACTTCACATCTTCCAGTTTCAGGGCTTCTTCATCGAATACTTCAACAAAGACACGACCGATGATTTTACGTTTTGCTTCCGGATCGTTTTCGCCAGCCAGTGCTGACAGGAAGCGATCTTCTGCCGGAACGTGAACAATGTTCAGGCCGAAGCGATCGCCAAACATATCCAGAACCTGCTCTGCTTCGTTGAGACGCAGCAGGCCGTTGTCGACAAATACGCAGGTCAGGTTTTTACCAATTGCACGGTGCAGCAGCATCGCAGTAACGGAAGAGTCCACGCCACCAGAGAGGCCAAGGATCACTTTATCGTCACCCACCTGCTCGCGGATGCGGGCTACCGCGTCGTCGATAATTTTCGCCGGTGTCCACAGGGCTTCACACTGGCAGATATCACGCACAAAACGCTCCAGCATACGCATACCCTGACGGGTGTGAGTCACTTCCGGGTGGAACTGCACACCATAGAAGCGTTTTTCTTCGTTAGCCATAATGGCAAACGGGCAGCTTTCGGTGCTGGCTACGGTGACGAAATCTTGAGGAATCGCAGTTACCTTATCACCGTGGCTCATCCACACGTCAAGCAGCGGTTTGCCATCTGCGCTTAATGCATCTTCGATACCATGAATCAGCGCGCTATCAGTTTGTACTTCAACCTGCGCATAACCAAATTCACGTTCGTTAGAGGCTTCAACATGACCACCTAACTGCATCGCCATAGTCTGCATACCATAGCAAACGCCAAATACCGGTACGCCTGCTTCAAAGACATACTGCGGCGCACGCGGGCTGTTTTCTTCGGTGGTACTTTCCGGGCCGCCGGAAAGAATAATGCCGCTTGGATTGAAGTCACGAATTTGTGCTTCTGTCACATCCCACGCCCACAGTTCGCAGTATACACCCAGTTCACGCACGCGGCGCGCAACCAGTTGAGTGTACTGAGAACCGAAGTCCAGAATGAGGATGCGATGCTTATGAATGTTTTCCGTCATTGACGCTTATTCCGAGGCAAGTGAAACAGATAATATAAATCGCCCGACATGAAGTCGGGCGAAGAGAATCAGGAGCCCAGACGGTAGTTCGGGGACTCTTTGGTGATGGTCACGTCGTGAACGTGGCTTTCCTGAATGCCCGCACCGCTGATACGTACAAACTCCGCTTTAGTACGCAGTTCGTCGATAGTACCACAGCCGGTCAGCCCCATACAGGAGCGCAGGCCGCCCATCTGCTGGTGGATGATCTCTTTCAGGCGGCCTTTGTACGCTACGCGACCTTCGATACCTTCTGGCACCAGTTTGTCAGCGGCGTTGTCGCTCTGGAAGTAACGGTCAGAAGAACCTTTGGACATTGCGCCCAGAGAGCCCATCCCACGGTAAGATTTGTAAGAACGCCCCTGGTAGAGTTCGATTTCACCCGGAGATTCTTCAGTACCTGCCAGCATGGAACCTACCATCACCGCGCTTGCACCAGCAGCGATAGCTTTCGCAATATCGCCAGAGAAACGAATACCACCATCAGCGATAACCGGAATACCGGTGCCTTCCAGGGCTTCTACTGCATCAGCAACGGCAGTGATCTGCGGAACACCTACACCAGTAACGATACGAGTCGTACAAATAGAGCCAGGACCAATACCGACTTTAACCGCGCTGCAACCTGCTTCTGCCAGCGCGCGAGCACCAGCAGCCGTTGCCACGTTGCCGCCGATGATTTGCAGATCCGGATATTTAGCACGGGTTTCACGGATACGCTGCAGAACGCCTTCAGAATGGCCGTGAGAGGAGTCGATCAGCAGAACGTCAACGCCTGCGGCAACCAGCGCATCAACACGCTCTTCGTTTCCAGCACCCGCGCCAACCGCTGCGCCAACACGCAGACGACCTTGTTCATCTTTACACGCGTTCGGTTTACGTTCCGCTTTCTGGAAGTCTTTCACGGTGATCATGCCGATCAGGTGGAATTCATCATCAACCACCAGCGCCTTCTCAACGCGTTTTTCGTGCATTTTTGCCAGCACAACTTCGCGGGCTTCACCTTCACGCACGGTTACCAGACGTTCTTTCGGCGTCATGTAAACGCTAACCGGTTGGTTCAGATCGGTCACAAAACGCACGTCACGACCGGTGATGATGCCGACCAGTTCGTTTTCTTCAGTAACGACCGGGTAGCCCGCAAAGCCATTACGTTCAGTCAGTTCTTTCACTTCGCGCAGCGTCGTGGTTGGCAGAACCGTCTGTGGGTCAGTCACCACGCCAGATTCGTGTTTTTTCACACGGCGAACTTCTTCAGCCTGGCGTTCAATAGACATGTTTTTGTGGATAAAGCCGATACCGCCTTCCTGAGCCAGAGCAATAGCCAGGCGCGCTTCCGTTACGGTATCCATTGCTGCGGAGAGCATAGGGATATTCAGACGAATAGTTTTCGTCAGCTGGGTGCTGAGGTCAGCAGTATTCGGCAGAACGGTAGAATGAGCAGGAACGAGGAGAACGTCGTCAAATGTGAGAGCTTCTTTAGCGATACGTAGCATGGGCAATATCTCGACCAGAGTGGTTAATAAATATTGCCGTGGCATTATACAGAGCGTAACCGATTGCATCTACCCCTTTTTGCAAATAATGCTTGCTATCCCCAGAAGGCGGGTTACTATCGATTGAATAACTTGCTGATTTAGAATTTGATCTCGCTCACATGTTACCGTCTCAATCCCCTGCAATTTTTACCGTTAGCCGCCTGAATCAAACGGTTCGTCTGCTGCTTGAGCAGGAGATGGGACAGGTGTGGATCAGCGGTGAAATCTCGAACTTCACACAACCGGCCTCCGGTCACTGGTACTTTACGCTCAAAGACGATACCGCCCAGGTTCGCTGCGCGATGTTCCGCAACAGCAACCGCCGGGTTACCTTTCGCCCACAGCACGGGCAACAGGTTCTGGTTCGCGCCAACATTACGCTGTATGAGCCGCGCGGTGATTATCAGATTATCGTCGAGAGTATGCAGCCAGCCGGTGAAGGCTTGTTGCAACAGAAATACGAACAGCTAAAAGCGAAGTTGCAGGCTGAAGGTTTGTTCGATCAGCAACTAAAAAAACCTCTCCCCTCCCCCGCGCACTGTGTCGGTGTGATTACATCCAAAACCGGCGCGGCGCTGCACGATATTTTGCATGTGTTAAAACGTCGAGATCCTTCTCTGCCGGTGATTATTTACCCTACCGCCGTACAGGGCGATGATGCGCCGGGGCAAATCGTTCGCGCAATTGAACTGGCGAACCTGCGCAACGAATGCGACGTCTTGATCGTCGGTCGCGGCGGCGGTTCGCTGGAAGATTTGTGGAGTTTTAACGACGAGCGCGTGGCGAGGGCGATTTTTGCCAGCCGTATTCCGATTGTCAGCGCCGTCGGTCATGAAACCGATGTGACTATCGCCGACTTTGTTGCCGACCTACGCGCACCAACCCCCTCTGCCGCCGCCGAAGTGGTGAGCCGCAATCAGCAGGAGTTACTGCGCCAGGTGCAATCTTCCCGCCAGCGGCTGGAAATGGCGATGGATTATTATCTCGCCAACCGTACCAGGCGCTTTACGCAGATCCACCATCGTTTACAGCAGCAACATCCGCAGTTACGTCTGGCGCGCCAGCAAACCATGCTGGAGCGGCTGCAAAAGCGGATGAGCTATGCGCTGGAAAATCAACTCAAACGAGTCGTGCAGCAACAGCAACGGCTTGAACAGCGTCTGAATCAGCAAAATCCTCAACCACGCATTCATCGCGCGCAGACTCGCATTCAACAACTGGAATATCGCCTGGCAGAAACTCTGCGAGCACAGCTTAGTGCCACGCGTGAACGCTTTGGTAATGCAGTGACACATCTGGAAGCCGTGAGTCCACTATCCACGCTGGCGCGTGGCTATAGCGTCACCAGCGCCGCCGATGGGACAGTGCTGAAGCAAGTTAAGCAGGTGAAAACGGGCGATACGTTGACCACGCGGTTAGGTGATGGCGTGGTGATTAGCGAAGTCAGTGCTGTAACAAAAACGCGTAAACCGCGTAAGAAAGCGGCTAATCCGTAGGCCGGATAAGATGCGCCAAGCATCGCATCCGGCACAGGCTCTCGCTCATGCCGGATGCGGCGTAAGTGTTACTGGAAGCAGGTGGCAAACCCTGATGTCGTCGCCGGGGAGATTGCACAGTCCAATGAGCCCGCAGGTTCAATGATACCGCAATAGAGGCTGCCAGAGCGGCTTTGCGATAAATACGGGAAGCTGGGCGATGACGGCCATCCCAACGCGCTAAAGCTGGAATGCAGCGTTTGCAGTTCGCTGTATTCCGGTGCATTCCCCAGTCTGCCGCACTGTTTCGCCAGATCCCATTTACTGCTGTCAACCGTATGCGCCAGCGCCCAGATTTCATTATTGACGACCGGCGTTACCGCTGCGACAGCATTCGACGGCAGTTCTGACTTCAGCAACGGACGGTGCAATGTTTTGCCGCTTACCGTCTCGGTGTCGCTCATATGCCCCCAGAAGTAGGCACTTGCCACGTTCGGGCTGGTCACTACTGTGAAAATGGCATCCATCGTCGCGGTGATGCTGGTGTTATCGGTCAGTGTCACCGTCAGCGGCGTTTTATATCCAGGCGTATTATCCTGTTTAATCATAAACGTCGCCGTACCGTCAGAACCGGTGGTTCCCTGAAGTGTATTACCGCTATCGGATAACGTGACCATCGCGCCAGTGGACGGCTGAACGCGCAGGTCATCCATCGCCGCCACGTCGCCATACAAAGTCGCCCCTGGGTTGCGTGGCACGGCATCACCGCGCGTCAGTGTAAAGGCCACGTTCGGCACCGGTTTCCCGGCGCTGTCTTTCACTGTGACCGTCACCGGCATAGATTCCCCTTTCTTCACCTTCGCAGCCTGAGTGGTAGCGTCAAATACCGTTGAGGTGAGCGTTACGGTAGACACCGAAACGTTAGGGTTCAGCAAGCAGGCCTGCAATGCGCGGCTTCTGCTCGCCGCCTCAGCCTGGCCATTATACAAATCGACAGTCGCGCATCTGTTGGCTCCGCTGGTATCACACGTCGAGTCCACTGCCCACCAGGCATACCCCGATGACTCCACCGGCCAGCCGGTATCAGCCATCAATGTTCCATTGGGATGACGGTTATACAGCGATATAAGTTGCTCGTTGGTCGGCCAGCGCGCGGCCTCACACGCCGCCGTGCCGCTACGTTCCCTTTCCTGAACAGTAGGCACAAGCCAACTTTCACTATTTAAATCCTTAACGTGAACGCCTGAGGTGTTCGTTAACTCAGCCTTTATTTTAGGCCGCACAAAAACGGTGCCATCTGCCGCCGTCACCGTTTCCGCCATATGCCCCCACATGTTGGCTACGCTAACGTCCGGGCTGGTGAGAACCGTGAAAATTGCATCCAGCGAGTCGGTTAGCATAGGGCTACTGCCAAGTGCTGATGCGGTTATCGGTGTTCTAAGACCGGTCGAGCTATCCTGGTGAAGATTCAGCGTCGCTTTACCCTGAGCATCGGTCTGAATAACCAGATAACTGGTATTACTCCGACCATTCATGCTGACGCTTTGTATGGTTTGTGCTGGGTTGAACGTATCGGCCACCAAATCATCCGTCGTTACCGTTTCGCTGAGCGATGTGCCCGCACGATTGTAACTGGCGGCACGCAAAATCCCCACCGACTCAAATGCCGCAGGAGAGCCATCTGGTCGGGTCACCGTAATCGTCAGCGGCAGCGGTGAGCCTTTATGCGCTTTTCCGGCCGGCAACGAAATATCCCAGTTTTCCGCCGCCGTGGTCAGGGTAATTTTGCCTACCGACTCCGCACTCTCCAGGCAGGTCTGGAAGTTGAGATCTGTAGCATCTGAAGCTGCCTGCCCAGTCGTTCCCGATTTGAGATTAATGTACTGATAACTGATCTTCGCTGTGCCTGGACTGGTGACTACGCTTCGCGACCAGAAGTACGGTCTTGGCAATGTTGACTTATCGAGCGGCCAGCCCTGTGCCGTTTCAATGGTTCCCGAAGGATACGCTTCATATAACGATTGCAAATCGTTAATAGACGGCAGTTTATCTTTACAACCTCCCTGCATACCACTCAGCGCATTAGCGATAGTCAGTCGCTGCCAGTTCTCATTGTTGACAATAAGCCCGTTTGAAGAACCTGCCTCCACTTTTAACAATGGACGTTTAAATACCTTGCCGTTATGTGCTGTTAAGGTTTCCGGCATATGCCCCCAGAAATTCGCTTTTGGCGTATCCGGGCTGGTGATGGCAGTGAAAATAGCACTCAGGGTATTCGACGTTCTGGCGCTACCGTCATCGATTTCCGCCGTCAACGGAATACGTGTGCCCTTCCCATCATAGGGCTGATATAGCGTAAATGTCGTCGTACCGTCAGGCCCAGTCATACTGTAATATTTAGCATTATCATCAAGGTAGTCACTACTGTTACTGTAACTATCCTCTACATGTAACAACCGTGACTGGTTATCCATGCTAATCGAATTCGGGTTACGGGGCAGTGTGATACCATGATTCAGCGTAAACGGTACATAGCCCAGCGGGTTACCCTGCGCATCTCGGGTCGTCACTACCATAGTGATTTGATCCCCGACTTTGTTGTAATCCGTTCTGACTTTTACCGCATCGTTACCATCATATTTAGCCGCCTGGGCTGACCTCAACTCAATGGTGCTAACCGACGGGTTTGCCGTTGTCTGACAGGTCAAATACCCGTTGTCCGTTGCCGCCAGACTACTGCTGGTGCCGCCGTTAAGCTGCACGCCTTTGTATTTACGATCGTCAATACTGTTCTGGTCCGGCGTACTGGAGTCATAGGATTTCAGTATCGGCCAGCCGTCAACCGAGTGCCCGTGCCAGGCGCCAGAGAGCGCGACCAGCGAGTTCATGGAGGGGACATAATCCGTACCACAGCCGCCATTACTGTTCTTCGCTGCCTGCGCTTCTGTAAACAGCGCCCAGATTTCGTTATCTTCTTCCGGCCCCTTGCGTTTATTGCCGGGGCTACCGGTCAACTCTGAAAACAGGATCGGGCGCTTAAACGTCAGACCACCTGCCGTTAGCGTTTCCGGCATGTGCCCCCACATTTTTGCTTTTGCACTATCCGGGCTGGTGACGACGGTGAAAATGGTATCCATCGATGCATTTTTTGTTGGATCGGAATAGAGCGCAGCGGTGAGTGCCGTTTTCGTGCCGTAGGTATCCGGGCGCGTAATGTTGAGTATTTTACTGCCATCGCTACCTGTCAGGGCGGCATACGCCGTAGCGGTATCATTGAGCGCCATTTCATCTGGCAGACCAGCATCAACCACCACCGATGAGACAACCCCATCGCTGCTGCCTGCCGTATGACGCTCACCTGGGCGGGTATAGCCATCACCGCGTTTCAGGGTAAACGGCATATCTGCCATCGGGTTACCGGCAGCGTCTTTTACCGTCACTTTCACCTGCAACGTCTCGCCCTTTTTCAGCTTCGCTGCGTTAAGCGAACTGTTCCACTGCGCCTGGTTCACAACTTCAAGCATGATGATACTTGCAGGCGGATTAGCGGTAGCTAAACACGTCATATACGTTGGCGTGGTATTCGCACTCTCTATACTGCCGTTATTCAACCAGACCGCCGCCAGATGCGGCACTTTATCGACAGGTGTGCTGCTCCAGTACTCTTCACGCTGGGTTGGCCAACCGTGAACCGTCTGGATAGTATTATTGTCGTTGGCGGCATAAAGCATATTTAGCTGTTCTTTGCGCGGCACTTTATTGACTCCGCAACCGCCCGCCGCCGTATTTTCAATATCCGCCTGCGCCACGCGTACCCAGGTTTCGTTATTTTCAGCCAGTTGACTGGTTTCACCACTGACTTCATTAATCAGTTTTGGGCGTTCAAAGGTTAGCGACCCAACGGTGATGGTGTTATCCATGTGACCCCACATTTTCGCACCGGTCACATCCGGGCTGGTGGGAACGGTAAAGATCACGTAGTAGTTGATTGTGTTCGGCAGCACGGAATTGGTCGGTGTGACGATAAGTTTGGTTCTTAAACCTACCCCCTGCGGCTGCTCGATAACGACGGTCGCCATGCCCTGCGCGTCCGTGGTGCCGGAGTAGACCATCGAAGGCTGTGAGGTGCCATATTGCGTGCCGTTCAGGGTTATCGCACCATTGCTGGGATCGCTATAGTCGGTTGCCTTTCCTTCTCTATCAAGGCTGATATCTTTCGTGATAGTAAAGTCAGCATAAGGGATGGGCGCATTATTTTGACCATTGACTGTACGCACCGTCATGGTGATTTTTTCGCCGACTTTTGCTCTTGCCTGTTTAGAGGTGGGTGAAACATCTTTATCGGTTTCCACCACCACCCGCGCAATCAGTTCGTTGGCAGAACAGGAGAGATAGTTGGGTTTAAAACCGGAATAGGTATCCACGACACCTGTTCCCAGATCTACGGACGAATGCGATTCGACTTGCTGGGCGGCGGTAAGATAATCATAGTTTGCCGTCGGCCAGCCATGTTCAGTGCCTATCGTATTTCCCTGATGACCCGCAAATAAAATCTCCAGAGAGCTTTGCGAGGGAATATGCCCCACACCGCATTCCGCCTGCATACTGGTATTCTGGTCAAACAACGCCCAGTCTTCATTATTTTCACGCATCACCCCTACTTCATGCGTCGTTTCATCCGCCAGGCGTGGCCGTTTATAGAGATTCCCCTCCGCCATAATCCCACTGCCCATATGGCCCCACATGCGGGCATATTCGCTGTCCGGGCTGGTGACCACGGTGAAGATGACGTCTTTGGCATCCGATGCGTTATAGTTACTACGCATCGCCGCCGTGATGTGTGTTTTCACACCAACGCCGTCTGGCTGACTTAACGTCAGCGTGGCCTGGCCATTAGCGTCAGTAATCCCTTCGTAATTATGCGCATCTACCTGTTGTAGGTTGGTGCCACCACGGATTTGAACCGGGTGCGTCTCCCAGGTGGGATTGGATTGATTTTTACGGTTAACGCCGTCGTCCAGATGCAAAGAGAAATAGTAATACGCTAACGGCTGATCGTTATTTTTGTTGTCAGTAATAGTCAGACGCATGATGGCGTCTTCCCCAACCTTCGCTTTCATCGCCTGCGCCGTATCATTAAAACTCGCGGGCGTGAGAACAATTTTCGGTTCGACGTCCGGAGCTTCTTTATCGATACAACTGACCAGGAATTTCGTCGCATCTGGTTTTTGCGCCTCGCTACGGTTAGAAACGTCAGCCGCGTGGTGCATTCCACTTGCCCCCGCCAGCGAAGACCAGTAATAGTTTCCCTGCATTGGCCATCCCGCTACTTCCTGAATCGAGGTGGGAATGACCGTTGCCAACGCGCCGAACTGACGCATACCCGGCAAAATGTCACAGTGGTTATCAGCCCCACTCCAGACAAACGTGGACCAGGTTTCATTGTGATCGTCTGCGGTGCCATCCTCATTGCTGACTTCCGCCGCCAGTTTTGGTCGGCTGAAGGTGTACTGCTGCGCTTTCAGCGTATCCGGCATGTGACCCCACATACTGGCGACCACAACGTCCGGGCTGGTCAGAACGGTAAA
This sequence comes from Escherichia sp. MOD1-EC7011, assembly GCF_002965005.1. Lineage (NCBI taxonomy): Bacteria > Pseudomonadati > Pseudomonadota > Gammaproteobacteria > Enterobacterales > Enterobacteriaceae > Escherichia > Escherichia sp. MOD1-EC7011. Next base: position 89,820 of record NZ_PTRD01000014.1, on the reverse strand, counting down.
AATCACTGCCGTTTCGCTGGTTTGTGTAATGCCTGGCAGACTGACAACCAGCGGAGTTTTTACGCCTGGTCCGGCAGGCTGCGTGACGGTGACGGTCGCGGTGCCGTTGGCATCGGTTGTGCCGTGATACTCTGTTGTGGTCGTGGTAAGTTCCGTGCTATCGATGCTCACCGGGCTGGTGTTATTGACAACATCCTGGCGATTCCTTGCGTCTTTCCGTTTGATAACAAAGGGAAGATTTCCTGTTGGGTTACCCTCGCAGTTTTTGGTGGTCACCGTTAAGGTTATCGTACTGCCGACGGTGGTTTTTGCTGCCTTTAGCGTATCGTCATAACCGCTGACGCTTGCACTCACTAAATCACCCTGGGCTGCGGCAATATTGAGCGTCACCTGCTTTTCGTTCAACAACACCGAACCCTGATTTGGCACGCCGGTCAGGGTAAAAAGATTCAGCGTCGGAAGCGTTTCTTTAGGGTCAAACTGTGGAATGACTACCAGCTTATGCCCCGCCAGGTTTTGCGCGCAGAAGGAGCGATCGGCGCGAGGCTGCGGGTCGAGCGGCACATCAGACGTGGCAGCCTCCGCCCATACCAGCGAAACGTCAGGTAGCGTTTGGTTTTGCCAGCGCAGCAGCGGCGGAGTGCTGAACATGTCACCTTCGGTATCGCCCGGGTTAATTAAAATCATACTGGTTGCGCTGGCATCCACGCTGAAGTTCCCCGGCGTGGCCGTACTGGCGACATTGTGCTCTTTGGCGGGATCAAGCTGGAGGCTGCCCTGATAAACGGGCACGCTGGCGCTGTCTGCTATGGGAGGGGTGCCATTTATGGCATCCGTTGAAACGGCGGTATGTTGCCACTGGCTCCCTTTCAATGCCGCTACTGCTGGCGTAGCCAGAGTAAGCATTAAACATGCCATCACCATTTTTACGCGTTTCAATTTCCCGTCCATGAGTGAAACCTGCCCGTTAACGTTACTTTCTTACCTCAACCCACTTTGCTTAACGTTGGCTAAGCAAAGTGTGCGGAAAAGCACCATTCCCATACGGGAATGGTGCCGGTAAAGATTATTTTCTCTGGTAGTCGATAGACAAACCGTAGCCCTGAACACCGTCTGCGCCAATAGTGAGGCCGCCTTCGGAATAGTCGAAAGAGGTCTTCGCTTCGGCGTTGGTAACCGGGATGACCAGGTCGTTGTTGTTGTGGCTCGGGTTGACAATCCCACCGTTAGTACCCAACTGCAAACTGCTGCCGGTAAAGCGCCAGCGGTAGTTGTACTGGTTGGTAACTTCTTCACCCGTATCATAGGTTCCATTGCTGTTTCCATCTTTCCACAGCATGACCTGATAGGTGGTATTGGTTTTGAGTTTGGTTGCTTTGCCCAGCAGGTTGGTATTAACGCCCTGTTCATGAATGACCACTTTAACCGCATCATCAAATACCGGACCTTCAGGAATATCATCGCTGTCAGAACCACCACCAGCATTTGTCGAGAGGTCAAGCATCACCAACTGTTCTGCGACGTTAGGGTCACCGGTTGTGGTGGTTGGTGTGATCTTCAAGCCGATGTATCGATCCGCATCTGCTGCAGCGATGGTGTAAGTGTCACTGCCAACTGTACCAATCTCTCTTGGGTCACCACCCGCTTGATCTTTGTAGCTCATCCATTGCAGCGTGGCTTTTGTCGCTGTGTTGTTGTCATCAAGATCGCCCTGGGTATCGCCAATGGCCCAGTTTGCCGTTAACTTATCGCCAACATGAAATTGCTTTTCGCCATCCGTTGAAGCAGTTCGCGCACCGCGATCAATAGTAATAGTCACATGAGATTTATCAGCATCGCTCGTTTCTGTCGCGCTACGAGTTATCCACGGCACTGTACCCTGAATCGTTCCGGTTGATTGCGTCTCTGATTGCCACTGACCAGCTCTTAGATTACCCTGCCCTTCTGCCATGGCTGCTGGCACTGCGCAGTACCCTGCTAAAGCCAGCGCCAGCGCAACTTTGGTCATCGGTCGCTTTAAATAATGTTTCATTCAACTCTCTCCTTGATTAATATCCAGTGACTGGCCAATCGGCCATTACGCCGATCTAGTGCTTGCTGTAAACCACACGTAATCCATACCCTTGCACGCCATCTTGTTTTTGGGCACCAAATTTCTGCACGGCTTCTTCGTTAGTGGCAGGGATGACAATATCTTCATTGCTGGTATTTGTTTGGGCGCCGGTGTAGCCGTTAACGCTTTGCCCGGTAAATTCCCACTGGTAGTCGTATTGCGTCATTTCCTCTTCCGTCAGTTTTTCCGACTGCTGGAAAACGCCATCTTTGTTGGCATCGCGCCACAAAACAAAGCGGTAGGCGTTATCCACAGGCAAATGCTCTTTCTCATTGTCGATAAGATTGACGGGATTAGTCGCAGATACACGGTAGATAAACGCATTAACATCATTCCCTCCCGCACCAAGGAATGTCACATCCACATAGTTGCTGTCGTCATACGGAGCAGCTTTTGCTTTCCAACGGAAAGTGCCGGGTAACGTACTGGAGAGTGTGACGGTTCCTTTTTCTTTATCTTGTTTGGCGATAAAGACGCAGGGATTCTCGGTTGAACAGGGTTTATTGGTGAGCGTGACTTTTTTATCCTGCGCATCGTAAAGCTGCGGGGAAAGGTTATCTTCTGGCAGTGTATTGCCGTTGCGGTCAGTGTCATCACCGAAGCTGTCAGTGACGTCGAGATCCATCACCACGCCATCAACGCCGTCTGCCTGGGCGCTGGCTTCGTGGCTGTGATTGTTCTCTTCAGGTACATCCGCAATATTGTTGACGATCAGCTCAATTTTACGGTCTTGCTGCACGGTGATTTCCACCACACCGGAATTCTGCCGATTACCCTTTTCATCCTCCAGCGCCAACCGTACCCGCCAGGTATTCAGCTTTTCCTGCTCTGCTTTATCGGAACTGTACTGCCAGGCGGGCAGCACCAGATTCCAGTGGTTGTTGTTACCTTCAGTGATGGTATTCGCTTTAACAACAGGCATGACCAGCGTGCGGGCAGCGTTATTTTTCGCCTGCCACGAGGCGGAAATAATTTTGTAATGATGGTTGATCAGCGCGTTGATGGTCCATTTACATTTTTCCAGTCCAACCGCTTCTTCTGGCGTGTCTTTAATCACACATTCCGGGTGCTCATTGGTGGCGTCCGCTTTAAGCCACAAGGTGACATCAAGTGGGTCTTTTTCTTTGTATTCCAGCACGATAAAGTTATTACGTTCGACGAAGTCATGGCGGCTCCCCATCAGCGAGTGAGCGACTTTGACGTTATCGCTATTCAGTTGATCTTTTAGCGGAACACCGAACTGATAATTAATCGTGGCGTTAACACTAAGATCACTGTTATCTCCAGTGCCTGCTTTATAGTCCGCCCCGACTGTCAATAACGGAACTGGTTGATAGTTCACGCCGAGCGTCACTGCATAGGGATCTTTTTCTAAATTATCGGTGCCGAACAACGCAACTTCGTCACCATAATATTGCTCGAAAACAACTTTGCCCCCCAACTGTGGATAAGAAGGTAGCCAGGCTTCCGCACGAACATCCCAACCACGCGCAGGTCGTTCTAAATAGAAGTCGAAATCTTTTGAATCTTTCCAGTCAGAAAGTGGATGATAATAGTTACCAGAAAGTTTTAAATAATCCGTCCAGGCTTCAGTCCCTAACCCTAAACGGCGATGTCCACGAGTGAAATCATAATCATAAAATATATTTCCACCCAATAACCATTTGTCAAAATTATGTCTAACGCCGAAGCCAATATTACCTATCGTGCGTTCCTCTTTACGTTGAGCGGATAACTGGCTGAAATAAACACTTTTTTGAGAATCATATAAAGGAACAAAATAGTCGATTGAACTGCCGTCCAGCGAGCCATCCTGACCGATAGAAAGATTCGAACGGACTTTACCGTATGGAGAAAGCGCACCTTCGATATAAGACTGTGCAGATGAGGTGATTTGCCCTTGCAGATAGCTTCTTGCTTGAGATTCCAGAGCTTCTGGGGTCAGGTTCTCAAATCCCTGCTGGGCGGATTCGGCGACGTAGTTGACACCACGCTCTTTCAAGGATTTACCTTTATTATTTTGTTCTTCTTGTAAGGCAGCTTCGCTTCCCAAATCCGGTAATGAAGAGTCACTTTGCTTAACATTTATCTCTGGTGTCGCATAAGCAGCACCAGAGATAAAAATTAGCATAAAATAGCGTATCCATCGCAACATGCCTTTTCCTTGTAACGATTTTATAATCTGAAATCAGCTTCGGCATTGTATTCCAGATAGTTCAGATATTACACACCAGAAATGCTAAATATATTCTTAAAGTTATAACAATGGGAGTTTGTTCACTCTAATTACGTGTTAAGCTAATAGAAATTGGCTCATTATATTTATACCGGGAATATATAAAAGAAAAACATATATTCCCGTGATATTAAGCAGTGGTAAATTCAACGCGCTTTTTAGAAATTAAACCGTGTCCATTCTGGCAGAAATAATCCACCGCGCCACAGGCTTTTAATACCTGTAACGGCTGATGACAGTCAGGGCAAAGCGCCTGAACAGTGAAATCTTTATCGCAAGTTGTGCAGTGAGCCGTCTCGCCATTGCGTTCGAGAGGGTTTTGGCAGACAGGGCAGTTGAGTTCCATATTTGTTCCTCGCGATTGGTTGGGTTTCTCTTCCTGGATGGCAAGAGAAACCCAATAAGTAATTACTTACTTTTCTTGATGTGCTTCATCAGACGCTTACGTTTACGCATCTGGGTCGGCGTCAGAGTGTTACGCTTGTTCGCATACGGGTTTTCCCCTTCCTTGAACTGAATACGAATCGGCGTACCCATCACGTCCAGAGATTTGCGGAAGTAGTTCATCAGGTAACGTTTGTACGAGTCAGGCAGGTCTTTCACCTGGTTGCCGTGAATCACCACAATCGGCGGGTTGTAACCACCGGCGTGGGCATATTTCAGTTTCACACGACGCCCGCGAACCAGCGGCGGCTGGTGATCTTCAACAGCCATGGTCATGATACGCGTCAGCATAGATGTCCCCACGCGACGGGTAGAGCTGTCATATGCTTCACGTACTGATTCAAACAGGTTACCAACACCGCTACCGTGCAATGCAGAGATAAAATGCACACGAGCGAAGTCGATAAAACCCAGACGGAAGTCCAGCGTCTCTTTCACCTGCTCTTTCACTTCCTGGCTCAGGCCGTCCCACTTGTTCACCACAATCACAAGTGAGCGCCCGCTATTGAGAATAAAACCAAGCAGGGAGAGATCCTGATCGGAAATACCTTCGCGTGCGTCAATCACCAACATCACAACGTTGGCATCTTCAATCGCCTGCAATGTTTTGATTACCGAGAACTTCTCTACCGCATCAGTAATTTTTCCGCGTTTACGCACGCCCGCAGTATCAATGAGTACATACTCACGTCCGTCACGTTCCATCGGAATGTAGATACTGTCACGCGTCGTGCCTGGCATGTCGTAAACCACGACGCGCTCTTCACCCAGGATACGGTTAGTGAGTGTAGACTTACCGACGTTTGGACGACCAACAATCGCCAGTTTGATCGGCAGACTTTGCGGGTCGAAGTCGTCTTCCTCTTCTTCTTCACCGTTCTCTTCCGCTTCAAATTGCGCCCAGTATTCAGCGTCTTCGTCGACTTCTTCTTGCGGTGCGAGATCTTCCATCCACGGCAGCAGCACGTGCTCCAGCAGACTTAATACGCCACGACCATGCGAAGCGGCAATTGGGTAAATTTCACCTAAACCAAGTGAATAAAAATCAACAATTGCTTGATCCGGGTCCAGTCCATCGGTTTTGTTCGCCACCAGGAAGGTTGGCTTTTCACGGGAACGCAAATGTTTGGCAATGGCTTCATCCGCAGGCATCAGACCCGCGCGCGCATCGACCATAAACAGTACGACGTCCGCCTCTTCAATCGCCAGCAGCGATTGTTCCGCCATGCGGGTTTCTACACCGTCTTCTGTGCCATCAATCCCGCCGGTATCAATACAGATAAACTCGCGGCCTTCAATTTCCGCACGACCGTACTTACGGTCACGAGTCAGACCCGGGAAATCCGCAACCAGCGCATCTCGGGTGCGAGTTAGACGGTTAAATAACGTGGATTTTCCTACGTTAGGGCGCCCGACAAGCGCGACCACAGGTACCATGTTTAAAGCCTCATTTTTATAAATCATCAGACAACGCACGCTATTTTCGCGTCGTTGTTAAAAACAGGAAAACGGCTCCTGTCCAGGAGCCGTTTTCAAAGTGAACGACAGAGACGATTAACGTGTAATGGAGTACACGGTTCCGTCTTTTGCCTGGATCAGCAGTTTGCCATCAGCGGCAACCGGGTCAGTCTGGAAACCAGAGCTATCAACTTTTTGTTGGGCAACGAAACGTCCATCTTCCACATTAATCCAGTGCAGATAACCTTCGCTATCACCCACCACCAGGTTGCCATTATACAACACCGGAGAAGTCAGCAGGCGGTGCAGCAGATCGCTTTGTGTCCACAGCGTCACGCCACCATCGATGGTCAACGCCATTACCCGGTCATTTTGATCAACCAGATAGATACGGTTACCGTCAACGATGAAATCATTCACCGAGCCCAGTTCGCGTTTCCACATAATCTGACCACTGCGCAAATCAAGCGCCGTCAGGTTACCATTATAGGCCAGCGCGAAAACAACACCGTTCACAACTACAGGCGTAGTATCAACATCGCTCAGACGGTCAATTTCGGTAGAACCCGTCGCCTGGGAGATACGCTGTTGCCAAATCATCTGTCCCTGCTGCATCAACACAGCACTGACGCGACCATTATCGCCACCAACGACTGCCGCACCAAATGCGGTTGCTGGCGCAGACTCGCCACGCAGAGAGAGCGAAGGCATATCAAGGTTAACGGTCCATTTAACAGCGCCATCAGCTTCGTTCAGCGCCTGCAACTGGCCGTTGCTGGTGTGAATCAACACTAGACCATCGCTGACCACCGGGCGAGAAAGTGCTTCACCCGCTACTTTGGTTTGCCATGCCACAGTACCATCGCTGGTGTTCAGCGCGTAAACCTGCGCTTTTTCGCTGCCAATATAGACATGACCACCTGCGACGGTCACGCCGCCGGAAAGTAATGCCGGCTCTTTAGATAACCAGCCATCTTTTTCAGCCAGGCTGACAGACCAGATTTCTTTACCGTCATCCGCATTCATCGCCTTTACCAAACCAGCGCGATCGGCTGCATAGACAACGTTATCCGCCAGTGCCGGATGAAGATTAGAGTAGAAGTTACCAATGCCGCTACCAACGGAAGTGCTCCACGCCGTGGTCGGCGTAAACTGGTTTTCAACGGTCGGCAATGGGGACATCTTGACCACATCTTCTTCACTGTTAAACAGCGAACAGCCGCTTAAAAGGGTAACGGAAAGCACTCCTGGCAGCAGTAATTTACGCAATTGCATCGGGTCCCTCTCAGATGGACAAATTATTAATTTTCATCTGCATCATTTCACTCAGTGCCGGGGTCACATCGCTTTTCACGCCTGCTTCCCACGCACTACGCGCACCTTGCTTATCACCTTTGCTCAGTAATGCTTCACCACGCAAGTCGGCAACAATAGCAGCCCAACCTTCACCTTTAATGGTATCGAGGGTTTTCAGCGCGGCATCAGTCTGCTTGAGCTGCACCTGAACTCGGGCAAGACGCAGATTTATCACGGCTTTGAGATTTTCATCGCTCGTGTCCGCCAACCCTTGTTGCAATTGAGCGGCGGCTTTCTCTAGTTCATTTTTGTCAACAAATTGCTGCGCAAGTTCCAAAGAAGCCAGCGCGCCGTAAGTATTTTTATTTTCAGCAGCGAATTTTTCCGCCGCCGGGATGCTGTCAGGTTTGCCTTCGCTAACTGCGGTAACCGCATTTTGATAGGCAAGAGAAGCGGAGCGTGCAGACTCAACCTGATGGCTGTTCCAGTAGCGCCAGCCAATCAGTGCGCCAACGCCTAAAATCACCCCAACAGCCAGTGCCTTGCCATTTTCAGCAAAAAAGCGTTTAACCGCTTCAACCTGGTCGTTTTCGTTCTCGTAAATTTCCACGCTGTCCTTCTCCTTCCTTAACCCAGTAACGTGTGCAAATGCGCGGCTACGCTATCCTGCGCAACTGCCGTTTGCTCACCAGAGCGCAAATCCTTCACTACTGCCGTACCATTAGCCACTTCGGACTCACCCAGCACCACAGCAACGCGGGCACCCCATTTATCAGCGCGGGCAAACTGTTTCTTAAAGTTGCCGCCGCCGTGGTTGGTCATCAGTTTCACGCCCGGTAATTCATCACGCAGACGCTCTGCTAATGCCATAGCCGCAGATTGTGTATCAGTACCCGAAGCCACCAAGTATATATCGACAACAGGATCGGCTTTAAATTCCGGATTAACTGCCTGAACTAACAACACCAAACGTTCCAGGCCCATCGCAAAACCGACTGCCGGTGTGGCGCGACCGCCCAGTTGTTCCACAAGACCGTCATAACGACCGCCTGCGCACACGGTGCCCTGGGAACCGAGGCTGTTAGTGACCCATTCGAAAACGGTACGATTGTAGTAATCCAGACCACGCACCAGACGCTGGTTTACGGTATAGGCAATACCTGCGCTCTCAAGCAGTTTGCACAAACCGTCAAAATGCTCGCGAGACTCCTCATCCAGATAATCGCCCAACGCCGGAGCGTCGTTGAGAAGCGCCTGCACTTCCGGATTTTTAGAATCCAGCACACGCAGCGGGTTGGTATACATGCGACGTTTGCAGTCTTCGTCCAGTTTTTCTTTATGCTGTTCAAGGAACGCAACCAGCGCATCGCGGTAATTGGCACGTGCTTCCAGCGAACCGATAGAGTTCAGCTCAAGAGTTACGTGTTCGGAGATACCCAGCGCGCGCCACCAGCGGGCAGTGAGCATAATCAGTTCGGCGTCGATATCGGGGCCTTGCAGACCGAAAACTTCGCACCCCAACTGATGGAACTGACGATAACGCCCTTTCTGCGGACGCTCGTGACGGAACATCGGCCCGATATACCACAGACGCTGTTCCTGATTGTACAGAAGACCATGCTCGATGCCGGCGCGTACACAGCCCGCCGTCCCTTCAGGGCGCAAAGTCAGGCTGTCGCCATTGCGATCCTCAAAGGTGTACATCTCTTTTTCAACCACGTCGGTGACTTCACCAATCGCACGTTTGAATAGCGGGGTCTGCTCTACAATCGGCAAGCGGATTTCACTGTAACCGTAGCTGCCGAGCACGTTTTTCAGTGTGCCTTCAATGCGCTGCCAGATGGCCGTTTCGCCAGGCAGGTAATCGTTCATGCCGCGAATGGCTTGAATGTTTTTTGCCACGTTTATTCTCTTTCTGAATATAAAAATGAACCCTCAACGCTTCCCTCAATGTTTCGGGAGCCATGCGGGTTCAATCATACACGGGAAGCGAGGCGCTTCCCATCACGTTATTATTTTTCAACCTGCTGAACGTCAATTCGACGCGCTTCGTCCAGTTGGCTGGCTTTCGCACGAATGCGTGCTTCCAGCTGGTCGATCATGTCGTTGTTGTCCAGACGGTCTTTGCGCACGCCATCTTCATAGAGGCCGCTTTTCTTGTTGCCGCCCGTAACGCCAAGCGTAGAAACCAGCGCCTCGCCCGGGCCATTCACCACGCAGCCAATAATCGAAACGTCCATCGGGGTAATGATATCTTCCAGACGTTGCTCCAGTGCGTTAACCGTACCGATAACGTCAAATTCCTGACGCGAGCAGGTCGGGCAGGCGATGAAGTTGATGCCGCGCGAACGGATGCGCAGCGATTTCAAAATATCAAAACCGACTTTGATCTCTTCGACCGGATCAGCCGCCAGCGAGACGCGCAGTGTGTCGCCAATACCTTCCGACAACAGCAGACCTAAACCAATAGCCGATTTCACCGCCCCGCTGCGTGCGCCACCGGCTTCGGTGATACCCAGGTGCAGCGGCTGATCGATCTGTTTTGCCAGCAGACGATAAGACTCAACGGCGAGGAAAACGTCAGACGCTTTCACGCTGACCTTGAATTGATCAAAGTTCAGACGATCGAGATGATCAACATGGCGCATGGCAGATTCCAGCAACGCCTGCGGCGTCGGTTCGCCATACTTTTCTTGCAGATCTTTTTCCAGCGATCCGGCGTTAACACCAATACGAATCGGAATGTTTTTATCGCGCGCACAGTCAACCACCATGCGAATGCGTTCTTCATTACCGATATTGCCAGGGTTAATGCGCAGACAGTCAACACCGTATTCCGCTACTTTCAGCGCAATGCGATAGTCGAAGTGGATGTCGGCTACCAGCGGCACGTTAACCTGCTGCTTGATGAGCTTGAACGCTTCTGCCGCGTCCATCGTCGGTACAGAGACGCGAACGATATCAGCGCCGACACGTTCCAGCGCCTTAATTTGATTGACCGTAGCTTCGACGTCTGTCGTACGCGTATTGGTCATGGACTGTACGGCGATGGGTGCACCATCGCCAATCGGCACATTCCCAACGTAAATACGTGTTGATTTTCTACGTTGAATTGGAGCCTGGTTATGCATGAAAAATCTCCCGCGTTACCCGTCTGTTACTGCGCCGGTGATTGTTCGGCATTGAGGGTCAGACGCGCAACCTGGTTAGTTCTGATAAAACGACTCAGATCGACAGGTTTCCCTTGATACTGGATCTGCACTGCAGCTGGGGCACCAATTTTCAGTTTGTACGGTGCCTGACCGCTTAAATTCAAATTACCGCCTTTACGCTGCATCCCGCTAAACAGTTTTTTGCCGGTAGAATCGGTGACTTCCAGCCAGCAATCAGCAGTAAAGTTCATCACCAGCGCATTAGGATCAGCCGCTGGAGTGGTCACGCCAGCCTGATCGATTGGCAACGGCGCTGCGCCATCTGGCGTTGTTGTTGCGACCGGAGCCGCTGGTGTAGTAGCCGCGATATCAACATTTGCCTGTGAAGGAGGAACAACTGCGTCCTGCTGCGGCGCTACAGCGGGTGCTGGCGTCGTCACGGCTGGCGTTTGCGTGTTCGTGGCGGTGGTATCTACAGCCGCAGGCGATGTAGTCGTCTGGGTTTCGGTAGCAGACGTATCTAACGGTACACTCTGGCTCTGGTTATTATTCAGCTCCGCAGTGGATTGATCAGCCATAGTGCTGATCTCTTCCTGCTGGGCTTTGTGATCCTGCCACCACCAGGCGCCGCTCAGGCCAATCACCACAAACAGCACCAGCCAGGTGAAAGTCATCAGCCAACCATCGCGTTTTTTGCGGCGTTTGCCGAGGGAAAAACTCTGCATTGGCGCAACTTTTGCCGCCCGCAGTGGTGCCTGCTTTTCCAGTCCCGGCAGCAGTTCTTCTTCCGGAATATGAACCAGACGCGCATAAGAGCGGATATACCCGCGCAAGAATGTTGAAGCAAGATCGGCTGGCGCCTTATCTTCTTCAATGTCGCGTACCGTGGAAACCTTCAAACAAAGTCGTTCGGCAACGGCTTGCTGGCTAAGTCCAAGTTGTTCACGGGCATTACGCAAGCGAGCGCCGGTGGTAAGTGCTTCATTTTGGTCGTGCGTGGCTTCAGTATTCATTCGCTGCAGGTACGTTTAAAAGAGAATTGGGATGCCGGTGAACCATCACGCCCACCCACACCGCGAAACATCCGTAAAGTTAACCTTTATCATACAGTATAAGACTGTCTGTGTGCTCGTGACAAAGCCCACATGAATCAAAGCTAACTTACTGTTGCATCGTTACATACTGCCTTAAAGTCAGCAAAAACGCACCGTTAATATTGATCAGACAATTGCAACTTAATGCTACATTCATAAAACATTACGCCACGGTACATAAAGTAACCGTGGCGTAATAACTATCAGACCGTTTTAATGTCGATAGCTTCACCCTGCATCCGTTTACGCAGAGTACGTTTAGTACGGTCAATGACATCACCTGCCAGCTGACCACAGGCGGCGTCGATATCATCACCACGAGTTTTACGCACAATGGTGGTGAAGCCGTAGCTCATCAGCACTTTTGAGAAACGGTCGATACGGCTGTTCGAACTGCGTCCATACGGCGCGCCGGGGAACGGGTTCCATGGGATCAGGTTAATCTTACACGGCGTATCTTTCAGCAGTTCAGCCAGTTGGTGCGCATGTTCAGTGCCATCGTTAACGTGGTCAAGCATCACGTACTCGATAGTGACGCGCCCCTGGTTCGCATTGGATTTCTCCAGATAACGGCGCACTGCAGCAAGGAACGTTTCGATATTGTACTTTTTGTTGATTGGTACAATTTCGTCACGAATTTCGTCGTTCGGCGCGTGCAGGGAAATTGCCAGTGCAACGTCAATCATATCGCCCAGTTTATCCAGCGCCGGAACTACACCGGAAGTGGAAAGCGTCACGCGACGTTTAGACAGGCCAAAACCGAAATCATCAAGCATGATTTCCATCGCCGGAACGACATTGTTCAGGTTGAGCAGCGGCTCGCCCATACCCATCATCACTACGTTAGTGATCGGACGCTGACCGGTGACTTTTGCTGCGCCGACGATTTTCGCCGCACGCCACACCTGGCCGATAATTTCCGACACCCGCAGGTTGCGGTTAAAGCCCTGCTGGGCGGTGGAACAGAATTTACACTCCAGCGCACACCCCACCTGCGAGGAGACGCAAAGCGTGGCGCGGTCGTCTTCCGGGATATACACCGTTTCGACGCGCTGATCGCCAACGGCAATCGCCCATTTAATGGTGCCGTCAGATGAACGCTGTTCTTCAACCACTTCCGGTGCGCGGATTTCCGCCACCTCTTTCAGTTTGCCACGCAACACTTTGTTGATGTCGGTCATCTCATCAAAGTTGTCGCAGCAATAGTGATACATCCACTTCATCACCTGATCGGCGCGGAAGGGTTTTTCACCTAAATCTTTAAAAAACTCCCGCATCTGCTGACGGTTGAGATCCAGCAGGTTGATTTTTCCATCTTTCGTGGTGACGTTTTCAGGTGTGACTAATTGTTCAGACATATGCTATTCCGGCCTCGTTATTACACGTTATGGCCCCTGGAGGGTTGAAAAAAGAAACGCCCCGGTGAGCGGCTGCTCGTCCGGGGGCGCTGTATTGTACAAATTCTGGCGCACGGATGCCACGTTTGCACGCGGCATTTACGAAATTATTAACGAGTGCGCGGGCACACTTCGCCTTCACCGAAGAAGTAGGCGATTTCGCGAGCGGCAGATTCTACGGAATCAGAGCCATGTGTGCCGTTTTCGGTCAGGCTGTCAGCGTAGTCTGCGCGCAGAGTTCCCGCCAGAGCGTTCGCCGGGTTGGTCGCGCCCAGCAGATCGCGGTGACGCTGAACGGCGTTTTCACCTTCCAGCACGGAAACGACGATCGGACCAGAGGTCATGAACTCAACCAGACCATCAAAGAACGGTTTCCCATCGTGTTCAGCATAAAAGCCACGAGCCTGTTCAACGGTCAGGTGCAGCATTTTGGTGCCGACAATTTTGAACCCTGCAGCTTCAAAGCGCGCAAAGATATTACCAATGACGTTTTTTGCTACCGCGTTCGGTTTGATGATGGAAAAAGTACGTTCAATAGCCATTTTTACCTCTGTAAATTATTCTGTTGTTGTCTGTACCAGCGTACGAGATGGCGCGGATTATAATGAGCAACAGAGCCGTTGACCATTGACGAAGGTAACATTTTTTTAAAATAAACCTAGTTTAAGCAACAAACATAGTGAAAACAGACTATTGCATAACAAATCTCACTGTCGCTACCTGCCCCACTTCATCCATTACCAGCAATTGATAATCGCCTTTTTCCGTTAAATGCAGAGTCACACTGCGCCCACGTTCAGCTAACGGTTCGCCATTCAGAAACCACCAGCGTTCTCCGGCACCACCGCTGGATTGCACCGGCAAAGTCGCTTCCGCCGCACCAGGTAAACGCTTGATAATGGCGCCATCACGGACGCCAGTCAGTTGCAGCGGGAGTTGGGCGTCGTGACCATACGGTGGGCAAATTGTCGAGGCCGCTGGCAAGCGTGCGGCACGGCGTTCTGATGCAGGCAACCAGGGTTCCAGCGGTAGCGGCCAGACATTCATCATTTCTTGTCGCGCCTGCGGGCAATCGGCGGCGACGCGTTTGCCATTATCATCCAGCCAGATGGGAAAGCGGATGCCATTAATCCCTTCTTGCTCTGGCAGTAACAGGGTTGGCGGCTGGCTTCCATCCAATAACCAGGTTGCCAGACGACGACGGCAATTACTGTCACCCACGGGCAAAGACTGCCCACCTGGCCAACAGATAACACCACGAGTGACGGAGTTCGGGCGCGGATCTTCCGGCAGATTTGCACTGCGTGACAGTAAGATATTATTGACCTGATTCATCAACGGTACGGCGCTGGCAAAACCAAACTGACCGACAACGGGCGTGCCATCCGGCCTGCCAGTCCATATTCCTATCACATAGCGAGCATTTACACCTATCGCCCATGCATCGCGATAGCCATAACTGGTTCCTGTTTTCCACGCCAGTGGTACAACGCGCGGCAAGGCGCCGTCCGGCAGGGGCTGCGCTTCATCAGCCATGATCCGGCGAATGATCCACGCGGCGCCCGGCGACATTAAGGGGCGTTCAAGCAGGGAATCGTCAGGCTGTAAGCGCAATTTGCCTGCCTTGCCGTGGCGAGCAAACGCGGTATACGCTGCCGCCATATCTTCCAGTTTTGCACCTGCGCCGCCGAGGATCAGCGAAAGGTTCGGCGCAGCACCGTTGGGCAGGTACAACGGCAATCCAACATTGCGTAATTTTGCCGCAAACCGTTTCGGGCCATAGGCTTCCAGCACCTGCACGGCAGGTAAGTTCAGCGATCGCACCAGCGCCTCACTCATGCTGATCGGGCCATGAAAACCGCTATCAAAGTTACCTGGTCGGTAATCACCGGTGCGCCGGGGGACGTCTTGCAACAGTGATGCCGGGTGGATCAAGCCTTCATCCAGCGCCAGTCCATAAACAAACGGTTTGAGCACCGATCCTGGCGATCGGATCGCATTGACCATATCGACATGACCAAAGCGTGAATCATCGTTGAGATCAACCGATCCCACCCAGCCGCGAACACGCATATCGGTATGATCAACCACGATCATCGCCAGTGAGCTGCGCGGTGGTAATCGTCCTTTCCAGTTTTGCGCCAGTTCTTCCAGACGTCGTTGAAGACCGGCATCCAGCGTAGTAACGATTTTGTCGCTTTTGCTTTTACCGAGCATCATGCGCGAAAACAGCGGTGCCAGTTGCGGCATTTGTCGGGGTGCCAGCCAGATGGGTTCTTCCCTTGACTCTTTTACCTGCTCACGGGACCACACACCTTGCGCAGCCATCCGTTCGAGCACTTTATTACGCGCGGCTTCGGCACGTTCCGGCCAGCGATCCGGGCGAAGACGGCTGGGCGCTTGCGGCAAAACAGCCAGCATCGCCGCCTCGGAATAGCTTAAATTCGCAGGCGCTTTTCCGAGGTAAGCCCAGCTTGCCGCACCTATCCCCTGCAACGTACCGCCAAACGGAGCGCGGTTAAGATACAGGGTCAGAATTTCACGCTTAGACAGATGCCACTCCAGTTGCAACGCGCGCCAGAGCTGGCGAATTTTACCGCCAAACGTTTTGGGGTGAGGATCAAGCAGACGAGCAACCTGCATAGTGAGCGTGCTCCCGCCGGAGATAACTCGACCAGAAGTCAGATCCTGCCAGGCAGCGCGCGCCACCGAGAACGGGTTTACGCCTGGATGCTTCCAGAACCAGCGATCTTCGTAATTGATCAGTGCTTCAAGGTAACGCGGAGAAACATCTTCGATAGTCACGGGATAACGCCAGATACCGTCAGCATCGGCGAAACGCCAGAGCGGCGTACCATCATGCGCCACGACCACACGTGCGGGATTGACTTCATGCAGCGGCAGAGGCCAGAGTTTATCTGCTCCCCACGCCGCCAGAATGATAATAAAGGGCGCGGCTGCCAGCGTTATCCAGCAGCCGCGTTTACTTAACAGACGAGGCATTTACGGTCTGACAATCAACAGATCTTCAGCCGCGCCGGTCGCCCGCCATTGAGGAACATACATCGATTCCACCATCGGCTGCGGCACCTGATACGTTCCCGGCGTCACCGCCCGCGCCAGATATACCAGTGTAACCGGCTGGTATTCATCAACGGCAACCGCCGCCACAAAGCGATCATCACGAAACTCAATGTGCTTAATGCTCGCCTGCTGCATTTGATTAAGCAGGTTTTGCACTTCGCTACCACTTTGCTCCAGACTGGCGTTGCCGTTAGCCAGGTTCTGGTTTTCCAGCTCCAGACCCGCTGGCAGCAAATCAACCACCAGCGCATCTGGCACGCTGTTACTGGCTTTTACCTGCAACCAGACCAGTACCAAATCACCGCTACGTAACGAGTCCAGCGATTTGCTCTTACCGTCAGTACCAAGAATATGGCGCTCGATTTGCAGCACATTACTCGCAGGTAAAGGTGCGGATTGCGGATAACCGCTGGCATCCACACGCAGCCATAACGGCTGGGAGCCACTGTTAGTTACCTGCAAAGTTGCAAGTTGATCGCTATTCAGATTGCTGTTTTGCGTTTTCTCGCCAGTCAGCGGCTCGGCAGAGAAAGAGGTTTGCGCCTGCCATTTACCCGGTAAATCCTGTATCGAACGGGCAGCCAGGAACAACGCGTTACTTTCCTGAGTTGATAGCCAGCGTTCACCAAACACCTGCTGCGAAAGTGTATTCAGCAAGGTGTTCTGCTCATCTGGCAGCAGTTTGTTCTCTTCCAGTAAGGAGAGCATCAACGCGTTGTCGCGCAGTGGGCTACCGTAATCGCCAAGCCATATCCGCTCATCATTATTACGCGGCGTTTTCAGCGCCAGCGCAATTGCGTCTACACTCCGCGTCGCATCCCCCATGGTTTTCAGCGCAATGCCAAGTTGCAGTAGCGGTAAACCAGAAGCGGCATCTGCACGACGCTCCCAGATTTCACGCAGCGCACCCAGCGGTGCCTTTTGCTGACGAGCCAGTACCAGCGCAGCGTAAGACTGTACGGCGAATTTACTGGCTTTGAGATTATCGGCGTACGGGATCGACATCATGCCCGGATCTTGTAAATAGCGCAGCAGACGCTCATTCCCTTGGTTAATGGCTTCTGTCGGCACGCTGTAACCCTGCTCACCTGCGCGAACCAGGAAATCCATCACATAAGCCGTCAGCCAGTACTCTTCGTCGCTGTATTTATCCCATAGCGCAAAACCGCCATTATCGCGTTGCATTTGCAGCAAGCGGGAAATGCCAATATCAACTGCCGCACGGCGTTTATCATCACTGTCGCCTTTGATGCCCAACGCCTGTAGCTGGGCTGCATTGGTATAGAGCGACGGGAACAGGCCGCTGGTGGTTTGCTCCAGACAGCCGTACGGATATGCTTTTAACTCTTTGATATAACGTGCAATGTTCAGAGGTGGCTTGCCGCTCAACAACAATTGCCCTTCCAGCGTAACAGGCGAGAAGTTTTGCAGTCCGCCAGCCGGAATCGCCCATGTTTCACCAGGCTGCAACACCGTACCATAATTGACTGTTTGTGCCGGGAATGCCGGACGGACGCCAATTTTCCACTGCTTATGCTGATCGGCAACGGTTTCTCCTGGCAAATTCAGGCCACTGATAGTCGCCTGAATTTCACCATCGCCATAACCCAGCAATGCTCGCACCGGGATAAACAGCGTGGTTCGCACGCCTGGCGCTAATTCAACAGGTGCGGGTGAATCGCTTACCAGTTCAACCAAGCCGCTGGCGGTCAGGGCAACGTTCAGTTTTTGCGGTTTATCAGTAAGATTAGTGATATCCAGCGTCAGACGCGAAGTGTCGCCACTCGCCATAAAGCGCGGCATGTTCAGTTCGGCTATCACCGGTGCAGCAACAATCACTTTGCTTTCGTTGCTGCCGAAGTCATCTGCCGTCCAGGCTTGCGCCATGACGCGCAATTCACCGTTAAAATCGCCAATCGGCAGTGTAACCGTACCTTCGCCCTGTTCGTTGAGCGTTACCGGCTGTGCCTGTTGCGCGACAATATTGACGTGATTGACCGGTGGCTTACCACCACGTTTCAGTTCATCGCCATCGCCACCAAAACGCAGTGCTGCCAGGCGTCCCTGTCCTTCAATGACCTGACCGTAAATATCGTATATGTCTGCGCCATAGCGTTTCTGACCGAAGAACCCCTGCCACGGATCTGGCGTAACGTAATCAGTAATATTCAACACACCGCTATCAACGGCAGACACCAGCACATTCACCTGTTTTGGCATCTCACCATTTTTATTGCTGGCTTTGATTTTCACAGTTAATGGCTGATTGGGGCGCATTTTTGCCGGTGTTTCCAGCGCCAGATCAAGACGACGGTTTTCATCGCCAAGCGGCAAATGCAACACACCAACCGCACGTTTTGGCGTCGCGGAGCGAGATCTATCGCCTGGACGCACCACCAGCGTACTCAAATAAAGATCATGACGATTCCAGGTTTTATCGACCGGAATCGTCAGATCCAGCCCTTGAGCCGGAACATCAATCTCTTGCCACCACAGCGGCCCTTCACTGGACTCAACCATCGCGTAGCCTTTACCCGCCGTTGGCGCGGCAATATGCAACTTAATGGTATCGCCAGGGCGATAACTGGCTTTATCCAGTTTCATCGTGACGCGATCTGGACGCACCGCACCGCCACCGTCGCTGTTGTCCTGCCAGCTATAGCCAGCCCAGAAACGCACACTACTGACCGCTTCATTCGGCGCTTTGACTTCCAGACGATAAGCGCCCCACTCTACCGGAAAACTGACCTTACCGGTTTCATCCGCCTGAAGATCCAGCGTTTGTTCATTTTCGATCAGATCTTTTTGATCAAACTGAGACTGCCAGCCTTCATCTTCTGACCAGTTCCAGAAGTAATCACGGCGTTCGCGAATCAGACGCACCTGCAAGCCCGACACGGCTTTTTTCACGCCCTGCGCATCGCTATAAACGATATCAAAAGCGGCGTTGCTGCCTTCATCAACAATGGGTTGTTTTACAGTCGTGTCAGTACGGTAATTGTAAACCGATTTCGAGGCGAACTGCGGGCGGATCCCCGGCAATGCATCGGCAGGCCAAATAGCCTGTTCAGCACGGCGCGTCACCGGGCGACCACCCGATTCCAGCAAACTCCCCTGGAGAATAACCTGCAATGGGGAATGCGTTTCCTTCCACTGGCTTTCTGTAGATACTTCGCCGCGCCCTTTATCATCCAGCGTCAACTGAACTTCATCCAGCGTGCGGGAAAGGTTTTCGGCAGCGATATCGCCAAATTCGAAGCCGGGTAATGCAGAAACCGCTTCACGCAGAGGGCGCAGGAAAAGCTGCCCTTGTAATGTGTTGCCGTTCGCGGGCGCACCATAAAGGTAGTAACCCACTACGGAGAATTTCACTTCATCTTTCGGCGCTAACGGGGTTTTCTCGCCAGTCAGATTCAACGCCATGCGCTCTGGCATAAAATCTTCGACGTGGAAATCCCACATCCGATACTGGTTATCGCCAGTGTTAGCGCGAATATGCCACATGCCGGTTGCCGCACTGCTATCCAGTTGCCAGGTTAAGTGATAGAGGCCATTCTCCGGCTGACTAACGACACTACGCAGTACCTGCCCGTCGGGTTTAATCACGTCTAACTTGATGGGTTGATCCGGCAGAGCTTTACCGTCTGCATCACGCAGTAAGCCGTTGAGGATTACTGTTTCACCCGGGCGATAAAGATCGCGCGGACCAAACATAAAGAACTGTTTGCTATAACCCGGTGCACCAGCAATGTTAAATTCCGCTAAGTCCAGCGCCGGAAGTTTTAAATCGAGCAGCGTTGTCTGACCGTCTTTACGCGCCAGCAGTAATGCGGCGTTTTTATCGTTTTCCAGCTGTACATGACCCTGTGCATCACTGGTCGCCTGAGTCAGAATCTGCCTTTTCTCATTTAATAACGAAACTTCAATTCCTTGCTGAGCCGCGCCGTTTTCCAGGCTTTGGGTAAAGATATCCAGACGATTGTGATACCGGTGAGCCGATACGCCAATGTCGCTTAACGTAAATAGCGTTGCAGGATTGCTGTAATCGTAACGTCCGGCCTGATTCATCACAGCCAGATACACGCCCGCCTGCTGAAGCGGTTTGATATCACCCAGCGGCAGCAATAATTTTTCACGGGTATTACGCGCAGGATTGAGATCAAAACGTCCGGTGTAAACAAGATCCGCCATCTGCAGCAATTTGTCAGATTGCCAGTTCGCCAGCGAATTGCGGTATTCCCATTGGCTAATGAATGCTGGCAGAGATTCGGGTTTAACACGGAAGAAGTTAACATCGACATTGTTAACGTTGAGCGCCATTACCGGCAGTCCTTCAACGACTTTTCCAGGCAGCAGCGAACCACGGCTGGCAAAACCGACGCTGGGTTGAATATCGCGGGTGGTGATCGTTTTTTCGTAATCTTTACTGAAGGTTGCGTTATTGAGCGCCTTCATTTCCTGCCCAATAGTCACGATCAAATCACGTTTAGGTTCGAGGTGGCGTAAACGCAGCTCTTTAAGATTATCTGACAGCTCCCAGGCACCATCCACTTTACCGCTCTTTTTATCGACGACATGAACAACACGCGAGAAATCCTGATCCGGGTCGAGGGGGATAGAGAAAGTCAGCACCAGCGTGGCTGCACCATCGAGTTGAACCTCAGAGAGATCAAGCAATGTCAGTGTCTTACCGGCACTCTGTTGTGCCAGCTTTTGCCTCTCCGGTGCAGAGAGTTTTGCAGAACTCGCGTTTTCCGAAGATGTACCTTTAGCAGCTTCAGAAGGGGTATCTTTTTTAACCGCTGTTGGCGCGTTATCGTTGTTGTCGCACCCTGCCAGCGCCAGCATTAACATGCAGGCGGCTATGCGTAACTTTTTCATTTATCATCCCTGCCACAATGGCCCGTTAGCAACGTCGAATAATTATTATGCGTGAGAATTAGCGTTATGTAATTCAGTATCACGTCCACAGAATCTGAATTTTGGTGATAAATGTGGCTCAGGCAGCCAAATCAGCCTCTTTTGCTTGTCGCTTTTCACTAAACGTCCGACAATTTAGCCTACCCCGGCAAAAATGGAGATGCCTATGTCCACGACATGGTTTGTAGGAGCCGACTGGCTCGCCGAACATATTGATGATCCTGAAATTCAGATTATTGATGCCCGCATGGCACCGCCCGGACAGGAAGATCGTAACGTTGCCCAGGAGTATCTCAATGGGCATATTCCCGGCGCAGTATTTTTCGATATCGAAGCTCTTTCCGATCACACCTCCCCGTTTCCGCACATGCTGCCGCGCCCGGAAACGTTCGCCGTAGCGATGCGTGAGTTAGGTGTTAATCAGGACAAACATCTGATTGTCTATGACGAAGGTAATCTTTTCTCAGCCCCGCGAGCATGGTGGATGCTGCGCACCTTTGGCGTGGAGAAAGTGTCGATTCTTGGTGGTGGACTGGCGGGCTGGCAGCGTGATGACCTGCTGTTAGAAGAAGGCGAAGTAGAACTGCCAGAAGGAGAGTTTAACACCGCCTTTAACCCGGAAGCCGTGGTGAAAGTAACCGATGTATTGCTGGCAAGCCATGAAAAAACGGCACAAATTATTGATGCCCGTCCAGCTGCGCGTTTTAACGCTGAAATTGATGAACCTCGCCCTGGTTTACGTCGCGGGCATATTCCTGGTGCGCTAAATGTTCCCTGGACGGAGCTGGTGCGTGAAGGTGAACTGAAGACGACAGATGAACTCGATGCGATATTTTTTGGTTACGGTATCAGCTATGACAAACCGATTATTGTCAGCTGCGGCTCTGGTGTAACGGCCGCCGTTGTGTTGCTGGCACTTGCTACGCTGGATGTGCCAAACGTGAAACTGTACGACGGCGCATGGAGTGAATGGGGGGCGCGAGCAGATTTACCGGTCGAGCCAGTGAAATAAGCTTTCTACAGGCAACAAAAAACCGCCGAATTTGGCGGTTTTTTGTTGCTGGTCTGGTTCGTGGCCTTTCCAGCAGGTTGTATTACTGCAAGTGTATCTCGTCTACTTAATACTCGCGTTAAGCTTCAACGATGTCAAGTAGATAAAAAAGGATAGGTTTTGAATTCATTTGGCTTATTAGTCCGAATTCAGACAAATATAAACAAATCCCGCTCAATATTTAAAATACTAACCGGTAAAAGATATTACTTAAACGTGTAAATTCACTTTTCTTAAAAAAACAAAAAACCGCCAAAATCAGGCGGTTATTTGTTGCCGGTTTGGTTCGCGGCCTTTCCAGCAGGTTGTATTACCGTAGTAATGCAAGCGCGTCTCAGCGGAGACAATACTCGCCAGTAACTCTCTTTTTGTCAAGCAAAAGAGAGTTATTATTGTTCTGTTAGTGTATTATCCACTGCGGCCCTTTCCGCCGTCTCGCAAGCGGGCGCTGGCTTAAGGAAAGGATGTTCCGCGACCGTTAGGGCAAGCGCGTCTCAGTGCTTGCTATCGCGGCAATATCGCCAGTGGTGCTGTCGTGATGCGGTCTTCGCATGGACCGCACAATGAAGATACGGTGCTTTTGTATCGTACTTATTGTTTCTGGTGCGCTGTTTTCCGAAGTAAATAATAACCGGAGTCTCTCTGGTAATAATTTACTGGCGGCTAACATCCTTCAGAGCAGCAAGTAAGCCCGAATGCCGCCCTTTTGGGCGGCATATTTTAGATTATCCGATTCTGTTTAAAATCACGCAGAAATCCACCCCAGCGACGTTCATAGAATGGCGCAATATGTTCGGTAATAAAGTGGCTAATTCCTTTTTCCCCTTTTTTCACCTGGCAAATATCAATAGGTTCATCGCCAGGTAATGTATCGGTCGCTACACTTCCCGCCGCCTGAATAATTTCTTCGATATCACCATCGGCTTCAATGCCAATAAGCAAATTAGGCTGTGCCTCTTCGCTCTCTTTAATTGAACAAATGAAAGCGCGCTTCACCGGCTTAATGGTTTTAAATAAAGTAGTGAGTGAATCAATCATTTGTGCTGGCGGCTCTGCGACTTCCGATAATATCAGCGATTCACCACCTTCCAGTACTTCCTGACTGCTCAGCGGATTCCCTTCTTCACCGATCAACAAACTGATTTCACGCGGCATAAATTCTTTACCGGTAGGCAGTTTGGCATTGAGAAAGAGTGTTTCACCAAGGGTCATCTCAAACAGCGTGCGAACGGGCATTACGACAAATGCCTGTTCGCCGTCAACCGCCTGTTGAAGTGCTTCTAACGAGGTGAAAAAAGGAATGACGCTGGTGCCGTCTTCTTTTTCCCAATGTTGTAAATCAAGCGCGCTATCTTCCACCACAGCCTCGCCCTGCGCCGCTGTACCTGGCACCCAGACGGTGGATTCCAGTAGAGTACGGAAAAAAGCCGGGCGGTGTGCCGGTTCGGTTGCTGCTTTTTCCAGCAGGTCTTCAAGTTCGTTTTTAATTTCGGACATAAGAACCACAATCATTCAACGTTCGGGGCAAAAATGCCTGATGCGCTACGCTTATCAGGCCTACAAGGCATCGCAATTTATTGAATTTTCGGTATTTTGTAGGCCGGATAAGGCGTTTACGCCGCATCCGGCATAAACGATTACGCCGTTAACAGATTAGCAATCGTGCGTACACCCAGCCCTGTTGCGCCCGCAGACCACTGTTCAACCGGCGCTTTACGGTAAGTCGCCGAACAGTCGATATGCAACCAACCTTGCTGATAGTTCTCAACAAAGTGCGACAGGAAGCCCGCCGCCGTGCTTGCACCTGCCGGATACGCCGCGCTGCCGGTATTGTTCAGTTCAGCAAAGTTTGACGGCAACTGGCTGCGGTGGAATTCTGCCAACGGCAGACGCCAGAACGGTTCGTTCTCTTGTGAGGCACTCGCCAGCAAGCGAGCGGCAAGCGCATCGTCGAAACTGAACAGCGCGTGATAATCATTACCCAGCGCGGTTTTCGCCGCTCCGGTCAGGGTCGCGGCATCAATAATCAGTTCCGGTTTCTGCGCACTGGCGTCAATCAGGCCATCTGCCAGCACCAGGCGCCCTTCCGCATCGGTGTTCATTACTTCGACTTTTTTACCGTTGCGATAGGTGATGATATCGCCCAGCTTGAACGCGTTGCCGCTGATCAGGTTATCCGCACAACAGAGGAACAGTTTCACACGCTTGTTCAGACCACGCGTAATGGCAAATGCCAGTGCCCCAGAAACCGTTGCCGCACCGCCCATGTCTGACTTCATTGAGTCCATAAACGCGGTTTGTTTGATGCTGTAGCCACCGGAATCAAAGGTGATGCCCTTGCCTACCAGGCACGCGTACACCGGCGCTTCTTTATCGCCAGTCGGGTTGTAATCCAGCGCCAGCAATACCGGCGAACGTTCTGAACCGCGTCCGACGGTGTGCAGCCCCATATAGCCTTGTTCGCGTAGATCTTCGCCTTTGGTGATCCGATAAGTCACACGATCGCCTGCGACGTTGCTGATCAGATCAACAGCACGCTGTGCCAGTTGTGATGGCCCCAGTTCTTCCGCCGGTGCGTTGATGGTGTCACGCACCCAGTCGATGATCATTATACGATTATCCAGTTCCTGGCGTTGGGCATCGTCCAGATCCGGCCACTCTACTTTACGCGTGCCTTTCGGAGCTTTGTAACCTTGCCAGAATGCCCAACAACGATCCGCATCCCAGCCTTCACCACTTAGCTGAACATGTTTGATGCCCAGACCGTCAATTTTGCGCGCTGCACGTTGGATAAGGCCCGGATCGTCAGCCCCGTTCAAATGCAGGGTAATGCCATCATTATTAATGCTGTAAGTCGCTTTTTCTCCCCAGCGCGCGTCGGCAGGTTGGGTAGAGAGGGTAATTTTCATCGCTTCTGTCATTTTAGTTATCCTTATTTGTTTAACAGCAAAACGGGCTACCCCAGGCAGCCCGTTTATTCACTCAGCTTCGTCCAGCCAGACTAACAAAATCGCTTCGAGGATTTTCTCGTTAGATGCCTGCGGGTCGTCGTCGAAATCTTCCAGCTCGCAAATCCACTGATGCATATCGGTGAATCGAACCGTTTTCGGGTCGAGATCGGGATACGCATCGTACAGTGCTTCGCCAATTTCGCGGCTATCGGTCCACTTAAGTCCCATACTAACCTCTGTTAATGCTCACGCGCATGGTTGATAGTGTAACGCGGAATTTCGACCACTAAATCTTCGTCAGTGACACGCGCCTGGCAGCTTAAACGGCTTTCCGGCTCCAGTCCCCAGGCTTTGTCCAGCATGTCGTCTTCCTGCTCAGAACTTTCCGGCAGCGAGTCAAAACCTTCACGAACGATGCAGTGGCAGGTGGTGCAAGCGCAGGATTTTTCACAGGCGTGTTCAATCTCGATACCGTTACGCAACGCAGCATCAAGAATAGTTTCACCGCTATTCGCTTCCAGAACAGCGCCATCAGGGCAGAGATCCTGATGAGGCAAAATAACAATCTTTGGCATATTAAACCTCGTCCACGGAATGGCCTTTCAGCGCACGACGAACCGACTGGTCCATGCGGCGAGCGGCGAAATCCTGGGTTTGTTTGTCTACGTTTTTAATCGCTTGTTCGATGGCGTCAACGTCATCGCCCTGCGCCACTTCACTCAGGTGAGCGGCAGCATCGTCAATGACCTGACGCTCTGCGGCGCTTAACAGCGCGGCATCAGCAGCCAGCGCGCCGTGCAGACTTTCCAGCACACGCGCCGCTTCTACTTTTTGTTCAGCCAGCATGCGGGCCTTTACGTCCTGCTCGGCATAGCTCATTGAGTCTTTGATCATCGAGGCGATTTCGCTGTCGGTCAGACCGTAAGACGGTTTGACCTGAATAGATGCCTCAACGCCGGTGGATTTTTCCATCGCCGTCACGCTTAAAAGACCGTCAGCATCGACCTGGAACGTCACGCGAATATGCGCGCCGCCAGCCGGTAGCGTTGGAATACCACGCAGCGCAAAACGTGCCAGTGAGCGGCAGTCCTGCACCAGTTCACGCTCACCCTGCATCACATGGATAGACATCGCGGTCTGGCCATCTTTAAAGGTGGTGAAATCCTGTGCGCGAGCCACCGGAATAGTGGTATTACGCGGGATCACTTTCTCCACCAGGCCGCCCATGGTTTCAAGCCCCAGCGACAGTGGAATTACGTCGAGCAGCAGCATTTCGCTATCCGGCTTGTTACCCACCAGAATATCCGCCTGAATCGCCGCACCAATGGCGACGACTTTATCCGGATCGATGGAAGTCAGCGGCGGACGACCGAAAAATTCGCCTACCCGTTCACGCACCAGCGGCACGCGAGTAGAACCGCCAACCATCACCACTTCCAGCACTTCATCAGCCTCTACGCCCGCGTCTTTCAACGCACGACGACAGGCCAGTAAGGTTCGTTTTACCAGTGGCGCGATCAGTTCATTGAATTGTTCACGGCTGATTTCGCCCTGCCAGCCCGCAACGTTAACGGTCACGGAGTCCGCATCGCTCAGCGCGATTTTGGCCGCAATGGCAGCATCCAGCAATTCACGCTGAACGCGGTTATCGCTACGATCAGGAATGCCCGCCTGCTCGCGAATGTAATCCGCCAGCAGATGGTCGAAATCATCGCCGCCGAGCGCGGAATCACCGCCGGTCGCCAGCACTTCGAACACGCCGCGACTTAAGCGCAGAATGGAAATATCAAACGTCCCGCCGCCGAGGTCATAAACGGCGATCACGCCTTCCTGACCGGAATCCAGCCCGTAGGCGATAGCCGCAGCGGTCGGTTCGTTAAGTAAGCGCAGAACATGCAACCCTGCCAGA
Source organism: Escherichia sp. MOD1-EC7011 (assembly GCF_002965005.1). Lineage (NCBI taxonomy): Bacteria > Pseudomonadati > Pseudomonadota > Gammaproteobacteria > Enterobacterales > Enterobacteriaceae > Escherichia > Escherichia sp. MOD1-EC7011. The sequence continues at coordinate 62,715 of NZ_PTRD01000014.1, read as the reverse complement.
CGCGCCGCGTCTTTGGTGCCCTGACGCTGGGCATCGTCAAAGTACGCCGGAACGGTGATAACTACACCATCCAGCTCGCCTGCCAGGGCTTCAGTTGCCCGCGCCGCCAGTGCTTTGAGGATGTCCGCAGAAACGCGCACCGGGTTCAGCAGCCCCGCAGCCGTTTCAATCATCGGCAGGCCGTTTTCGCTGGCCTGGAATTGATAAGGCAGATGTGGATAGCGTTGCTGGATATCAGCCAGCGAGCGCCCCATCAGGCGTTTAACAGAACTAATGGTGTTGGCGGTGTCACACGCTGCGTTAGTACGCGCGTCATAACCCACCGAATGCCCTTGCTGTTGATAGTGAACAACAGACGGCAGCAGGTGACGGCCTTCATGGTCGGCTAACGTTTCGGCCTGACCGCTGCGTACTGTCGCCACCAGCGAGTTGGTTGTGCCCAGGTCGATACCAGCCGCCAGACGACGCTGATGCGGCGCAGCACTCAAACCAGGTTCACTAATTTGTAATAAGGCCATGTTTAGCTTCCAGAAATTAAAAATCGAGCAGTTTTTCTTCGAGTTGTTCGGCACTGCTTCGCAGTTTATCGAGAAAACGCAGCTTACGCACGGTATCCGCCGCCGCGTCCCACGTCTCGTTGTCTAACTGTTCAACCATCAACTGATGGCGCGTATCAAACATCTTTTTAACGCGTTTGATAAAGCTTTCCAGCCGCGCTTCGTCTTTCGCCTGTTCGATCTCGTCCAGTTCTTCACGCAGTTCCAACTGTTCCATCAGGAACGCGGTGTCGCGCACAGTATGCTGCTCGCTGGCGAGATCAAAACCGTGCAATGAAAGCAGGTATTCTGCCCGCATCAATGGATGACGCAGCGTTTGCCATGCCTGGTTAATGGTTGCGGATTGCTGTACGGCGGCGAGTTGTTCCGCCTGGCTTCCGCTGGCGAATTTATCAGGATGATACTGACGTTGTAGATCCTGAAAACGCAGGCTCAGTGCCTGGGTATCGAGTTGATAACGGGCAGGCAAGCCAAAGAGGGTGAAGTAATCCATAACATTCTCAGGGCTGCGATCCGCCGCGATGGCGGCGAATCAGGTAAAACAAACCCCACGCGCAGGCGACCACGGTGGGGTTATCGGTATGCGCATCAGACGTGGAAGCTTTCGCCGCAACCACATTCATCTTTTACGTTCGGGTTGGTGAATTTAAACCCTTCGTTCAGGCCTTCTTTTACGAAGTCCAGTTGCGTACCGTCCAGAAATTGCAGGCTTTTGCCATCGACCACGACTTTCACGCCTTTGTCTTCAAACACGATGTCTTCCGGCGTCGGTTCGTCAACAAATTCCAGTACATAAGCCATACCTGAACACCCGGAGGTTCTCACGCCCAGACGCAGGCCAAACCCTTTACCACGGTTAGCCAGAAAGGTATTTACTCGCGCTGCTGCACTGTCGCTCAGTGTAATCGACATAACCAAACCTCAACTCTTATTTTGCTTCACGTTTGCTTTTATAGTCCGCAATGGCGGCTTTGATCGCGTCTTCTGCCAGAATAGAACAGTGAATTTTCACCGGTGGCAGTTCAAGTTCTTCTGCAATATCGGTGTTTTTGATCGCCTGTGCTTCGTCGAGAGACTTCCCTTTCACCCATTCGGTCACCAGGGAGCTGGAAGCGATAGCGGAACCGCAGCCATAAGTTTTAAAACGCGCGTCCTCAATGATACCTTCATCGTTGACTTTAATCTGCAACTTCATCACGTCGCCACAGGCCGGTGCACCCACCATGCCGCTGCCCACGTTCTCGTCGTTGTTGTCAAAGGAACCCACGTTACGCGGATTCTCGTAATGGTCGATAACTTTTTCGCTGTAAGCCATTATAAATTCTCCTGATTCCGATACCGATTAATGATGAGCCCATTCGATGCTGTTCAGATCCACGCCCTGCTTGTACATTTCCCACAGCGGAGAAAGGTCACGCAGACGACCGATGGATTTACGAACTAACTCGATGGTGTAGTCGATCTCTTCTTCAGTAGTAAAACGACCTAAAGAGAAACGGATAGAGCTATGTGCCAGCTCGTCGTTCAGCCCCAGCGCGCGCAGCACGTAGGACGGTTCGAGGCTTGCCGACGTACAGGCGGACCCTGAAGAAACCGCGAGGTCTTTCAGCGCCATAATCAGCGACTCACCTTCAACGTAGTTGAAGCTGACGTTGAGAATGTTCGGCGCACCGTGTTCCAGGTCACCGTTCAGGTAAACTTCTTCGATATCTTTGATGCCGTTCCACAGACGGTTACGCAGGCCGCGCAGACGTTCCATCTCAGTCGCCATCTCTTCTTTTGCGATGCGATAGGCTTCGCCCATACCGACGATCTGATGAACAGGCAGTGTACCGGAACGCATACCACGCTCGTGACCACCGCCGTGCATTTGCGCTTCAATGCGTACGCGCGGTTTACGACGCACATACAGCGCACCGATACCTTTCGGGCCGTAGATTTTGTGGCCGGAGAAAGACATCAGGTCAACTTTCAACTGGCTCAGGTCGATAGGCAGTTTACCTACGCTCTGGGTTGCATCAACGTGATAGATAATGCCACGAGCACGGCACATTTCGCCGATAGCCGCGATATCCTGCACCACGCCGATTTCGTTATTTACGTGCATGATGGAAACGAGAATAGTGTCGTCACGCATCGCCGCTTCGAGTTCTTTCAGGTCGATAATGCCGTTACGCTGCGGTGCCAGGTAGGTGACTTCGAAACCTTCGCGCTCCAGCTGACGACAAGTATCCAGTACCGCTTTATGTTCAGTTTTACTGGTGATGATGTGCTTGCCTTTTTTCTGATAAAAGTTGGCTGCACCTTTGATCGCCAGGTTGTCAGATTCGGTTGCACCAGAGGTAAAGACGATTTCACGCGGGTCAGCGCCGACCAGATCGGCAATCTGATTACGGGCGATATCTACGGCTTCTTCAGCCTGCCAGCCGAAACGGTGAGAACGGGAGGCCGGGTTACCAAAGGTTCCGTCCATCGTCATAAACTGCATCATTTTCTCGGCAACACGCGGGTCCACCGGCGTGGTTGCGGAGTAGTCGAGATAAATCGGTAATTTCATTGCTCTATAAACTCCGTACATCACTCAATGCAAGGAATCAGGCTACCGGCTGGATGTACGACCGTGTTTACGGAGCGCGATACGCCCCGGCCTGATTCTAATATCTTGTTATCTTTAACCTAACTGTTTCGGGTTTCAGCAAGTTGACAAACTTACGAATCTCCGGGAGCTTACATAAGTAAGTGACCGGAGTGAGTATGTGCAGTCAACGCAGATGCAACACGAAACAGGACGGTTAAATTAAGCGCGTAACTTAACGTCGATCGCGTCTTGTGTGCGGCTGCGTGGCGCGTCGTGAGTATGCTGACGACCAGACACATCCAGCACTTCCTGGTTATTAACCAGTTCGCCTAAAGTAATGTTGTTGAGAAAACCGGTGAGACGGTCGCTCAAATCACGCCACAGCGCGTGGGTCAGGCATTTATCGCCGCCCTGGCAGCCGCCTTTACCCTGACAACGGGTAGCATCTACAGATTCGTCAACGGCGCTAATCACTTCGCCAACGGCGATGCTGCTGGCATCTTTGCCTAACAGATAACCACCGCCTGGTCCACGTACGCTGGAAACCAGACCATTTTTACGCAGACGGGAAAACAGTTGTTCCAGATAAGAAAGGGAAATTCCCTGACGTTCGGAAATATCAGCCAACGGTACCGGGCCTGCTTCGGAGTTGAGCGCAACGTCCAGCATTGCGGTCACGGCATAGCGCCCTTTAGATGTCAGTCTCATGTCTTACTTCACCTCAAACTCGCCCCTGCCCGGGGTTTTTTATTGTAAAAGTGGGGGTATTGCATAGCAGGGTCAAGTCTGACATTCCCGAGTAATTTGGTCAACTATTTACTTGACTGATTTAGTCAGGTATTTAACCTTCAGTGCCATTTTACTATCGCGGTATTTGTACCCATTGTCGGATGCGGCGTGAACGCCTTATCCGACCTACGGTTCTGTACACTTCCAGGACTGATAAGACGCGTTAAACGTCGCATCAGGCGACGGCTGTTATTCGGCCTTGTTACCTTTATTCTGCTGCTCAATAGAAGCCAGAATCCCGCGCAGGATATTCAACTCCTGACTCTCCGGGCGCGCACGGGTAAACAGACGGCGCAGCTTATTCATCACCTGTCCCGGATGGTTTTCACGGATAAAACCAGTTGCCAACAGCGTTTGTTCCAGATGACCATAAAAACGCTCCAGATCATCGACCAGCGGATACGGCGTCTCTTCATGCTCAACTTGCTCACCGTTTTCCTGAGTCGCCAGCCAGGCCATACGCACTTCATAGGCGATAACCTGAACCGCCATCGCCAGGTTCAGCGAACTGTATTCCGGGTTCGCGGCAATGGCGACATGATAATGGCATTTCTGCAACTCTTCATTGGTCAAACCGACACGCTCGCGACCAAAAACCAGCGCCACCGGCGTATTTGCCGCTTCAGCGACGCTTTTCAGACCACATTCGCGCGGGTCGAGCATCGGCCACGGCAGCGTGCGGGAACGTGCGCTGGTGCCAACCACCAGGCTACAACCGGCTAACGCTTCGTCGAGCGTATCGACGATGTGAGCATTACCAATCACATCACTGGCACCCGCTGCCAGCGCGATGGCCTGAGAGTCAGGTTTCACCAGTGGATTAACCAACCACAGATTGGTTAATCCCATTGTTTTCATGGCACGGGCAACGGAACCCATATTGCCGGTGTGTGACGTCTCCACCAGCACAATTCGAATATTTTGCAGCATTGTCTTTCTTCGTCTAAAGATTATTTGCGCATCTTATCATAAAACGAAGACAGATGCCGATCTCGCTGCTATACTCTGCGCCGTTTTCCCGTTCTTTAACATCCAGTGAGAGAGACCGATGCATCCGATGCTGAACATCGCCGTGCGCGCAGCGCGCAAGGCGGGTAATTTAATTGCCAAAAACTATGAAACCCCGGACGCTGTAGAAGCGAGCCAGAAAGGCAGTAACGATTTCGTGACCAACGTAGATAAAGCTGCCGAAGCGGTGATTATCGACACGATTCGTAAATCTTACCCACAGCACACCATCATCACCGAAGAAAGCGGTGAACTTGAGGGTACTGATCAGGATGTTCAATGGGTTATCGATCCACTGGATGGCACCACCAACTTTATCAAACGTCTGCCGCACTTCGCGGTATCTATCGCTGTTCGTATCAAAGGCCGCACCGAAGTTGCTGTGGTTTATGATCCTATGCGTAACGAACTGTTCACCGCGACTCGCGGTCAGGGCGCACAGTTAAACGGCTATCGTCTGCGCGGCAGCACCGCTCGCGATCTCGACGGTACTATTCTGGCAACCGGCTTCCCTTTCAAAGCGAAACAGTACGCAACCACCTACATCAATATCGTTGGCAAACTGTTTAGCGAATGCGCTGACTTCCGTCGTACCGGTTCTGCGGCGCTGGATCTGGCTTACGTAGCCGCTGGTCGCGTTGACGGTTTCTTCGAAATTGGTCTGCGCCCGTGGGACTTCGCCGCAGGCGAACTGCTGGTTCGTGAAGCAGGCGGGATCGTCAGCGATTTCACCGGTGGTCATAACTACATGCTGACCGGTAACATCGTTGCAGGTAACCCGCGCGTAGTAAAAGCCATGCTGTCAAATATGCGTGACGAGTTAAGCGACGCTCTGAAGCGTTAATGACTCTGGCGGGTGGTATCACTCACCCGCCCTCGCCTTTCAGGCGCTATTCCGAAATACTTCCTCACCACTTTACTTTCTTTCGCCACTCTCCCACCATCTTTCGCCGATTAATGGATTATAAAGAAGTCGCAAGGAAAGGTTATGGCACTGCCCGTGAACAAACGCGTTCTCAAAATTCTGTTTATCCTCTTTGTTGTTGCCTTCTGTATTTATTTAGTACCACGCGTAGCCATCAACTTCTTCTATTATCCTGACGACAAAATTTACGGCCCTGAACCCTGGTCTGCAGAATCCGTCGAATTTACGGCTAAGGACGGTACTCGTCTGCAAGGCTGGTTTATCCCCTCTTCGACGGGTTCCGCTGACAACGCCATCGCAACCATCATTCATGCTCACGGCAATGCCGGAAACATGTCCGCCCACTGGCCGCTGGTCAGTTGGTTACCCGAGCGCAATTTCAATGTTTTTATGTTTGACTATCGCGGGTTTGGTAAATCAAAAGGCACGCCGTCCCAGGCTGGATTACTGGACGATACGCTAAGCGCCATCAGCGTGGTGCGCCATCGCAGTGATGTAAACCCACAACGGCTGGTGCTGTTCGGGCAGAGTATTGGCGGGGCAAATATTCTGGATGTTATTGGTCAGGGAGAACGTGAGGGCATACGTGCGGTGATCCTCGACTCCACGTTTGCCTCTTATTCGACCATCGCCAACCAAATGATCCCTGGCAGTGGCTATTTACTTGATGAGAGTTATAGCGGCGAAAATTACATCGCCAGCGTCAGCCCGATCCCGCTTTTACTGATTCACGGTAAAGCCGATCATGTTATCCCGTGGCAGCACAGTGAAAAATTGTATGGCCTGGCGAAAGAGCCAAAACGCCTGATTCTGATCCCTGACGGCGAACACATTGATGCCTTTTCGGAACGTCATGGTGATGTTTACCGCGAGCAGATGGTGGATTTTATTCTCAGTGCATTGAATCCCGGGAATTCCCACTAAGAATAAAACAGCAATAAATCACATTAACACATGGTATTAAACTGATCATATCGGTTTAAATCGATAAAAATTCTGTGATGTCTGCCAGCATTTCTGATAATTAGCATTCCATTCACCATTTCCCTAAGCAAACTTTAGCTATTCTTATCAATTATGCTTATGGGAGATCTACAGATGATGCCTACACTTGCTCCACCATCTGTCCTTTCTGCTCCCCAGCGCCGCTGCCAGATCTTGCTGACACTATTTCAGCCGTGGTTGACCGCCACCACGACCACTCTCAGCGAGCTTAATGGTGTGGATGATAATATTGCGGTTCGCGATATCAGCGAAACAGGACGGGAAATCCTCCGCTATCACCAGCTCACGCTCACCACTGGCTATGACGGTAGCTACCGGGTCGAAGGTACAGTACTTAACCAACGTTTATGTTTATTTCACTGGCTACGACGCGGTTTCCGTTTATGTCCATCATTCATCACTAACCGTTTCACTCCGGCCTTAAAGGAAGAACTGAAGCGCCGTGGGATTGCTCGTAACTTTTACGACGATACCAACCTGCAAGCTTTAGTTAATCTCTGTGCACGACGGTTGCAAAAATGCTTTGAAGCACGTGATGTTCATTTTCTGTGCCTGTATCTGCAATATTGCCTGCTACAACATCACGCCGGGATCTCGCCACATTTTAACCCGCTGCAACGTCGATGGGCTGAGTCCTGTCTTGAGTTTCAGGTAGCACAGGAAATTGGTCGCCACTGGCAACGCCGGGCACGCCAGCCTGTTCCACCAGATGAACCGTTGTTTATGGCGTTGCTCTTTTCCATGTTGCAAGTTCCCAACCCGCTGCAGGATGCTCATCAGCGCGATCGGCAATTACGTCTGGCCATTGTTCGTTTGGTACAACGTTTTCGTGAGCAGGGAAATGTTCGTTTCTATGATGAACAGGGGTTATGCGATCAGCTTTATACTCATCTCGCTCAGGCATTACGTCGTAGTTTGTTTGCCATCGGTATTGATAACACCTTGCCAGAAGAGTTCAGCCGACTTTACCCACGCCTGGTTCGTACAACTCGCGCGGCGCTAACCGGGTTTGAAAATGAATACAATGTCCGTTTTTCCGATGAGGAAAGTGGCCTGGTAGCGGTGATTTTCGGCGCATGGCTGATGCAAGCAAATGAAATTAACGAAAAAAAGATTATTTTGTTGACGGGCAATGACAGTGAAAGAGAAGCGAATATTGAGCAGCAATTGCGCGAACTTACACTATTGCCACTCAATATTAAGCATATATCGGTGAAGACATTTTTACGAAATGGCGCCCCGAAAAATACGGTGCTGATTATTACCCCTTATACCATTCCTTTGCCGCTCTTTTCGCCGCCGCTGATTCATACGAATCAGATCCTGACCGCACACCAACAGGAGCAGATCCGTAAAATGCTGGAATAATCAGCATGAGGGAACTACTTTCGGGCGCAAAAAAATTGCCGGAAGCGCCACCAGCGCCATCACCCAAAACACGCCATGTCCGAGATATTGATACAGGAAACCGGCGAAGACGGTCATGATAGCGATACTGCCGCCCATCGCGACGGCAGAATAAACCGCCTGTAAACGGATAACCTCGCTTCCCTGACGAGCGGCAATGTAGCGCATGGCGGCCAGGTGGCACACGGTAAAGGTGCCGCAATGCAGAATTTGCACCACTATCAGCCACGGTAGCTCAGTGCTTGCCCCCATAATGCCCCAACGTACTACCCCGCAAATCGCCGAAATCAACAACATATCGCGGGCGCTACAGCGACGGAAAAGTTTGTTACTCAGCGCAAAGATAATGACTTCCGCCACCACACCAAGCGACCATAAATAGCCCACCGCCGAAGCCGAGTAACCCGCCGCCTGCCAGTATATGGCGCTAAAACCGTAATATGCTGCGTGCGCCCCCTGCAATAGACAAACGCAGGCCAGAAAGCGCCAGTTCTGGCGAACCAGCGCCAGCCAGGCCGGCCACCCCGTGCTCTCCTGCTGGCGGCTCTCCCCTTGCGGTTGAATGGTCGGGCGAATCAGAAAACCAAGTAGCATGGATGCCACGCCCAGCGTCAACATCGCGAGAATCACCCGATAATCAAACACGCTGACCAGTTTGCCCGTCAGCGCCGAACCAATGACAAACGCCACTGAGCCCCAAAGTCGCACTTTGCCGTAATCAAGCGGAAACTGCTTTTGCCAGGTATTCGCCAGCGCGTCAGTTAACGGCACCAGCGGTGAGAAAAAGAGGTTAAAACCGACCATCACAAGCATCAGCCACGCCACATGTGCGCCAGCCCAGAAGGCGACGACGAACAGCAGTGTCAACAACGCCAGTACACGAAGTGCAGAAATCAGGCGAGAAGGATCGCTGACGCGGGGCGCGATGAGCAAACTACCGAGAAAACGGGCAACCAGCCCTGCCCCCAACAACAGGCCGATAGTTTCTGGCGTTAAGCCAATCCCCTTAAGCCAGACGCTCCAGAAAGGTAGAAAAATACCGTAGCTAAAAAAGTATGTGAAATAACCGAGCGCCAGCCAGCGCGTGGATTGCAAAACCATGAGTCCCTCCCGTCAGGAGGCGTAAGTCTGAGGTTAATCGAATGTTGTTGCAAGTTGAAAAATAAGAAAATCAGGGCCACTTCCAGTACACCATTCTGGAAAAAATTATCGTTAATACCGCTAACAAAATATCACCTACAGAAAATGCGCTGGATGCTGACCTGGATAATTACCAAATTTCTCATCTGCTGAGGCGTGGCGAGGTGCGAGTGTGTGTATTACGTTTAAATCACATTATCTTGCAAAGGGATTGGTTATGAACACACTACGTTATTTTGATTTTGGCGCCGCCCGCCCCGTTTTGTTATTAATTGCCCGTATCGCCGTCATCTTAATTTTCATTATTTTTGGTTTTCCCAAAATGATGGGCTTTGACGGTACGGTACAATATATGGCCTCGCTGGGCGCACCGATGCCGATGCTGGCAGCGATTATTGCGGTAGTTATGGAAGTGCCTGCCGCGATATTAATCGTGCTTGGCTTTTTCACCCGTCCGCTGGCGGTACTGTTTATTTTCTACACGCTGGGCACGGCGGTGATTGGTCACCATTACTGGGATATGACCGGAGATGCGGTCGGACCAAATATGATTAATTTCTGGAAGAATATCAGTATCGCTGGCGCATTCCTGCTGCTGGCAATTACCGGGCCGGGGGCGATTTCTCTCGATCGACGTTAGAAAAGATGCCGGATGCGGCGTGAACGCCTTATCCGGCATTTTATAAATTACAGCAACGCCACCCGCAACGACATCGCTGAGGTTGTCGATTCCCCCGGTGCAAGCGCAATGAGGTCACCACCTTCCTGGCGATGATGGTCATCTGGCGCATGACTCATTGGTTCCAGACAGAAGAAATTAAACGCATAACCTTTATCAAACGCCGGGTCGGAAACAAAGATGAAATAGCATGGCGCGGGTGGCGTCGTTTCCATGATGATGGCGTAACCCTCCTGCGGCTGCTCAATGCGTGCCTGACCATTCCAGCCGGCAAAACCATTGTTCACCCACTGGCGCGGCAGCGGCGCGAGCTGGTTGAAATCCAGTTCCTGCGGTAACTGCGCACAAAACTCGCCCGCCAGCCACTGTTCCCGCTCCAGCCAATAACCGCTCGCCTGTGCCTGAATCCGCGTTTGCGGCGACAACGGAAAATAAGGATGCCAGCCCGTACCAAACGGCAAAGATTCTGCCCCTTGATTGGTGACAGAGAGCGTGACCGTCAATGCATCTGCCGTCAAATGAAACGCCTGACTTGCCCGATAGTGATAAATACCACTGCGATGTTCATACACCAGACACAAGCTATCATCGCTGCGCGATGCGCATTGCCACTGACCCAGCCAACCATCGCCGTGCAGATAGTGCGCATCCCACTCAACATTCGGTTGCAGTTGATACTCACGCCCCTGCCAGACAAAACGGTTGCCGCTCACCCGGTTTGCAAACGGCACCAGCGGAAAACAGGAGGCATCAGTTGCCACACCGTTTTTTTTACCGGGACGTAGCAGTGGCGTCGTATCGCGCCAGAAACCTTCAATAACACCACCCTGGTCAGAAACGTCCAGCTTTAGCGCCCCGTGAGATAAGGTATAGATGGCCATTCGCTAACTCCTTAATCCGGGAAGTTAATCACGACTTTGCCGCATTTGCCGCTTGCCATCAGCGCATAGGCATCACCAGCCTGTTCCAGCGAGAAGCGGTGGGTAATGGCGTTACGCGGCCATAGTTTCCAGTCGGTCAAATCGTGGGCGCATTTTTCCATATGGAATAAACTGGTTACCCAGGAGCCAATAATCCGCCGTTGATGATGCATCAGGTCGGCGCTAACCTCGAACTCCACTTTTCCGGTTTCTCCGATGTAGACCACGCGTCCCCAGTCGGCAGTGGATTGCAATGCCAGCAAACGACCTGCGGCATTACCGGAACAATCGAGCGCAACATCTGCGCCGCCGTGGGTGAGTTCAGCAATAATCTGCGGCAGACCTTCGGTGGTTGCTAAATAACCATGATCCATCACGCCTAACTGTTTCGCCATCGCCAGACGTTCCGGCAGCATATCAACGCCGATGATCCGTTTCGCACCACGACCTTTCGCCAGCATCATCGCCATCATGCCGACAGGCCCCAGACCGACCACCAGCACGTTATCGCTGCCAGAGACTTCGCCGCGCAAGATCCCTTCATACGCCGTGCCAACGCCGCAACTGATAAACGCACCATCTTCGTAGCTCAACGCGTCCGGCAGGAGAATCAGGTCTTTTTCTTCCGCCAACAGATATTCGGCATGACCACCATCACGCTGCCAGCCGTAAGCGGCTTTTCCTTCTCCAGTACAAGAGATAGGAAAACCGCGACGGCAGTTCGGGCAAAAACCACAGCCAGAAATGTGATACACCAGCACGCGATCGCCCTCTTTAAAATGGCGACAGCCTTGCCCCATCGCTACAATCTGCCCGCACGGTTCATGACCGTTGATAAATCCCTGGTATAACGGTTTATCGGGCGCCGCCGCCGTGGCGCGGTGCTGGTGGTAGATATAGTGGACGTCGCTCCCGCAAATTCCGGAGGATTTCATTTTGAGCAGTACCTGGTTAATCCCCGGCGTTGGCACCGCAACTTCCCGCAGATCGACGGTGGAATTTCCTGGTAAATAAGCTGCCAGCATCGTTTTCATAAATCCCTCATTAACAATACGATTAATTTTCATCCCTGCCGCACCCGCGCCAGGGGCGTTAAGGTTTAGCGTTTCGCTTTAGTGCTTCGCTGGGTCAGCAAGATATTCGCCAGCACCGCCACCACGATGATTACGCCGCGCACCACCTGCTGGAAAAAGGAGTTAATCCCGAGCAGCACCAGACCGTTACCGATTAGCGTAATCACCAGTACGCCAAGCAGCGTACCGAACAGCGAGCCACGACCGCCGGAAAGTGCCGTACCGCCGACCACGACCGCAGCAATGACATCAAACTCCAGACCGTTTGCGGCGCCTGCGTTACCGGAACCGAGGCGGGCTGCCAACAAAATCCCGGTGACTGCCGCCAATACTCCCGAAAGAGTAAAGATAAGAATGCGCACCCGACGAACGTTAATGCCGCACAACTGTGCCGCTGTGGCATTACCGCCAACAGCAAACACCGAGCGTCCGAAAGCGGTTTTACGGCTGATGAACACAAACAGCGCAAACAACACCATCATGATCAGCGCGGATACCGGCACGCCGAGAAATTGCCCGCCCAGCCAGTCCAGCACCTCGTTTTCGTCAATTGGCACGGGCAGGGCGTTCGTCATAAACAAGCCCATTCCGCGCAGGGCGCTCCACAACCCCAGCGTGGCAACGAAACTTGGCACGTTAAACACGCCGCGTAGCACCCCGGCCAGCGTTCCCATCAGCGCGCCTAACAGCAACACCAGCAGACACGCCACCGCCAGCGGAACGTCAAATTGCAGCAAAAATGCCAGGCACACCGAGACAAAGGCCACCATTGGCCCAACGCTGACATCAATTTCACCGGAGATAATAATCAGCGTCATCGCCCAGGCGGCGATCCCGATGGTGGCGGCATCACGCAGCACGTTCATTTGGTTATTCAATGAGATAAAGCCAGGCGCGTTCAGGGAGAAGACCAGATAAAGAATGGCAATCACCACCAGCAAACCGATCTCATTAATATGGCGACTGACAAATTGTTTGAGCGAGACGCTCTTGCCCTGCGGCAATGGTAATGACGAAGCAGACATCTTCAGGTTCCTCGGTAAAATTCATCAGTGCACAGACAGAATGGCGGACATCAGCTCATCCACATTGACCGGCGAGTGAAACTCCTGCGAGAACGTACCGTGCTGTAATAACAAGATGCGGTCGCACACCAGCGGCAATTCCTCCACTTCACTGGAGATAAACACCACGCTTTTCCCTTCGGCGGCCAGCTCGCGGACAATCCGGTAGATCTGCTGTTTGGCTTCGATATCGACGCCGCGCGTTGGCTCGTCGAGCAATAAAATCTGGCTGGCGGCATAGACCCAACGACCAATCACCACTTTTTGCTGATTGCCGCCAGAAAGCGTGCCAATAGGCGTTTCGCTACTGGCAGCCTTGACCGTCATCCGCTGCATCACCTCTTCGGTCAGGCGGCGGATGGTGGACCATTGCAGCACGCCGTTCGCGCTGATTTTTTGCCGATTGGTCAGCACCGTATTTTCATCAACGCCCAGCCAGGGAATGATCCCCGCTTCTTTGCGGTTTTCTGGCGTATAGCCAATGCCGCGTTTCAGCATGTCACCATAATCGGGGTGCGTGATTTTCTCGCCGTTGATAACAATTTCGCCCTGCTCATACGCTTCCAGCCCAACAATCGCTTTCAGCAACTCACTGCGCCCAGCCCCCAGCAGGCCAGCAATGCCGAGCACTTCGCCACGACGCAGCGTAAAGCTGATATCGTCCAGCTTAGGCTTATGGCGTAACGCGCGAACTTCCAGCACGGCCTGATCCACAATTTTCTGAGGGACAACCGGCGCAATATCAACGTGATCGCGCCCAAGCATCAGCGACACAATATGATGCGTGGAGGTATTTTCGAGCATCACATCGCCCGCCACCTGCCCGTCGCGCATAACGGTGGCACAGGAAGCGATGCGGCGAATTTCTTCCATCCTGTGGCTGACATAAATCACCGCCACGCCCAGTGCCGACATCTTTTTCACGGCGCTGATCACCAGTTCAACTTCCGCACTGGCAAGTGAACTGGTAGGTTCATCAAGAATGACCACGCGCGGCTCGCCCTTCATCACCCGCGCAATTTCCACCAGTTGCTTTTGCGCCGGGCTTAGCGTTGAAACAAGTTGTTCAGGGCTAACATCAACACCCAGCGCCTGTAAGCAACGTTGGGCATCCTGCGCCATTTGCAGGTAATCAATCATGCCGTTGCGGCGAGGCCACTGACCGAGGCAGAGGTTTTCCGCCACCGTCAGCCCTTCAACCAGACTTAATTCCTGATAAACCGCACGTACCCCCAGTTCAGCGGCACGGCGAGTCAGCGTAGCTTCGTCACCTTCCAGTCGCGTCTCGCCAATCCAGATATCACCGCTGTCCGGACGTTCGCTGCCGGTAAGCATTCGAATGAGGGTCGATTTGCCCGCGCCGTTTTTACCTAACAGCGCGCGAACTTCGCCTTTATTGAGCGTAAAGTTAACGTTATCCAGCGCAACGACGCCGGGATAACGCTTATTTCCTGCCACCATTTTTGCTACCGGGACTGCCTCTGTTGCCGTGAACATAGGAACCTCTGCGAATCAGCTATTAGGGCAGACCATCAACGTGCGTTGCCAGCCACTGTTTACCGTCTTCCGTTTTGGTATAGAGATCGATAGGCACCTGAATCACTTTGTCACCGTCGGCTTGTTTATTGATAACTTTCAATGTTTGCGCGAAAACAGCATTGCCCATTTTCTTACCGGAAATATCCACCACCGCTTTCAGCACCTGGTTGTTTTCCAGTTCCTGAGCAATTTCAGTGGTCATATCCGAACCGAAAACAGCAATTTTTCCGGTCTGATTTTGATTACGTACCGCTTTTACCGCGCCGAGTGTCGCACCGCCCGATTCCCCCATAATGGCGTTCAGATCCGGCGTGGAGATAATCAGTTTTTCACCAACGGAAATCGCTTTATCTAAAACAGTCCCTTCCTGATTAGCGACAATTTGTGCGCCGGGAACCCGGGCTTTTAATACTTCTTCAAATCCTTTACGACGTTGCACACAAACTTCAAAGGCTTCGCAATTAATGACGGCAATTTTTGGCTGGTCAATTTTATTGGCAATAAAATAATCGGCGGCAGCGTTACCCAGTTTTTTACCAAATTCCAGCGGATCACCGACCAGATACGCCGAGACATATTTATCGACACCTTTTTGATTAATACAGGTGTTGTAGCAAATCACCGGAATACCCGCCTCACTGGCGCGACGAACGGTGCGACTGCTGCCATTTTCAGAAACAGCAGACAAAATAATGGCATCGACATTACGCGCCACAAGCGTATCAACAAATGTACTTTCTTTCGAAATATCGCCCTGGGCGTTAGTTTCTATTAACTGAACCTGTACTGAAGAATCTTTTGCTGCATCCTGAACACCCTGACGCACACCGGCATAATATCCCTGAGTATCAAGATATATTGCGCCAATGGTCATTTCTTTTTCCGCGGCCCTGGCAAATAGGGCGCTACCTAATAGCGTAGCCATTAAAATTATATTACGGGTTGTTCTCATTTTTTTAGGCATAGAGCCTCCTGTAGGGTTTTTATTTACAACAGCTTATTTTAATTATTTAGTGATGAGCGGCAGCGCGTGCCGCTCAAAGATTACAGTTAATAGGGTTTAGTGAACGTAGTTAAAAATAAAAGGCATCACGGTAGTGAATAATGCTGCTTTCGGCCAGGCCGGATTAATCGCCGTCAATTCAGCGCGAACAGATTCATATTGCGCAATCTCCCCTAATCCCGCTGCCGCCAGCATCGCCACCATCAGGCATTTTTCTTTATGCTGCTGTTGTAAATCGCCATACAGCGACAATAAATCAGGTTGTGAAACAGCGAAGAAATCCGCTTCGATACTGGTTTTCGCCATCTCTTGCGCCCACTGTTTCATTTCAGTAAACAGTTGCTGTGCAGTTTGCTTTTCACCCAGCAGTCGCAGCGCCATCCCTTGCCAGAAGAGATAATCAACTGGCTGATCGTTGTAATAACTGTGGATATTGATGGTGCGATCGCCGGTCGCCGCCAGGCGTAAACAACACGTCGCCTCAACTTCATCACCCTGTGCTTTGGCGCATACTGCCTGCCAGAACCAGATGTCGTTATCAGTCTGCCCCGGTAGTCGGCCTTCGCTCAAATTCTCCGGATAATGCAGCGCGGCATGAAGCAGTTCGCTGGCCTGCTGCGGCTCTCTGGCATCAAGATGTTGCCAGGCGCGTAACAACTGGTTGAGGATAAACTGACTGGTCACCTTCCCTTCCCCGCCTTCCCACGGGTGGAATTTGCGCGTGGCGAGAATGTCCGCCGCTTTGTCTGCCTGACCGGTGAGATGCCACAAATTGAGCAGTTCTGCGGTCATGTCGTCGCGTTTCAGGGCAATTGCCAGATTATTTTCCAGACGCGCCAGCCGTTTCTCCGGTGCGGCTCCGATTAACTTATCCAGCAAATCCCGTTCGAAAAGCAGACGTGCATCCTGCGGCGCAAGTTGATAAGCATTATCAAGATAACGGGCGGCCTGTTCATAATCATGCTGCTTATTCCACGCATGGATCGCTAACCCGCGCCAGCCGTCGGCAAACTCCGGCGACATCTCTACGCAACGTTGCCATAACGCTATCGCTTTGCCATAACTGCACTTGTTGTAGTGGAAACAGGCCAGTAAATGACGGGCGAACCAGCACTCTTCAATACTCTCCAGTGCCGCGACTTCTTCCAGCGTATTAGGGAAACGAACAAACTTCGGGAACACGTCAATGGCTTTCGCAATCAATTCGCCACGCTCAGCTTTCGGCAACAAACTGGCTTGCAGATAAAGCGGCAGCGTTCGCTGGCAGTCCAGAGCGTTCAGCATCTCTGCCGCCAGAGCGGGCATTCCCCAGTTAATCAGTTGCCCGGCGGTCATCAGGGCGTTAACGTCACGCCCCTGACACAGACCACGCCACTGCGTGAGGGCAGACTCGGTACGACCATCGAACCAGTTCAGCCACCACAAGGTGGCGTTCAGCGGGTAATCGCGCAGCAGTTTCTCACGCTGTAAACGCGCATTGTCCTGACGACCGCTTAACACCAGCAGCAGATTATGGAGGCACAGCACTTGCTGATTGGTTGGGCAGGCGCGCAGACTCTGTTGGCAAAAATCCAGCCCTGCATCGAAGTTGCCATTACGCGCCGCCAGCCGTGCCAGACCGTAATAGCCCCCCGCTTTACTGTTGCCGCTCCAGACCGCTCGCCAGAAATCCTCTTCGGCTTGTTGATATTGTCCCTGACGCTCATACGCACTGGCGCGGATCAAACTGGCTTGCCCACACTGCGGGTTTTTGTTCAGCGCATGTGCGCGTTTCAGCGCCTGAGTGGCATACGCCACCGCTTGCAGGAAATCGGCACGGTTATATTCCAGCATCGCCAGCGCCAGGTTACAGCGATAATCCAGCGGGTCCAGCGCCACGCCGCGCAGGTAGTAATCGAACGGTGAACGGCTGGCGTGATGATATTGCTCCAGATGCTGACCGATAAACCAGGCTTCATCTGTACTGGTAATGTCTTGTGCTGCCAGTGGTGCTTTGGCGACGTCCGGAAGCGGCAACTCTTGTGGCTGATGTTCCTGATAACTCAGTACAATATTGCCATCCGCATCGGAAAGTTCGATGGTCATTCTGTCCGGATCAATACCGTGCAACACCCCCTGGATGGCGGTCGCTGGCGTCAGGGCAACGGCATCATCAAGTAACGCTTCGCGCTTGCCTATTTCACGGATCGCCAGTCGGTATCCGTTCAACGGGGAGATGGCATACAGCCCCCACTCAATCCCCCGCTCGCTACGCTGTAATTTAATTACCGCATCGCGGGAGGCGTTTTGCACCATGCCCAGAGAATGGTAAGGCAGGAAAGACT
Organism: Escherichia sp. MOD1-EC7011; assembly: GCF_002965005.1. Classification (NCBI taxonomy): domain Bacteria; kingdom Pseudomonadati; phylum Pseudomonadota; class Gammaproteobacteria; order Enterobacterales; family Enterobacteriaceae; genus Escherichia; species Escherichia sp. MOD1-EC7011. The sequence goes on along the minus strand of NZ_PTRD01000014.1, from coordinate 44,704 downwards.
GCTCAAAACGCTTCTCTTCGTAAGCATCAAGCCAGGTAAAATCGGGCTGGTTATCGGCAAAAATGCCGGTCATCAGCTCGATATACGGACCGTTATTGTCGGTCAGACTCTTATCCCACGCCTGACCAAATTCACTGTGTCCCCAGCTCCACTGTTTTTTACCCGGCGCAATGTGGTGGTTGGCAACGTGTAATAAACCGCCATCTTCATCGTGACACCACGCGCCAACAAAATCGTACTGCGATTTTTCAGCCATATATGAGGTAGGAACAGGCACGTTTTTATAACGCGAAATGTCCACGCCGGCGGAGTAGTCCACTTTGTAGTAGGTGCCAGTGGCGATGGGGAAAGCGGAAACTGCGCGTTTGCCGTGATCAAACACCGCTGTCACATCGGGCGGGAAAACGCTCTGATGCCCTTCCCCCCCTTTCACCGCCGGGTTGGCCCACCACAAGAAATGACGCGGCGTGGCGTTGCCGTTATAGACGCGGCTGGCGATTTCCAGCGCCGCACGGTCAGGGCGCAGCGTGAAGCCGGTCATCACCTGTAGACCGTGCATCGGCTCCGTTTCGCCAACCCATACAGTCTGTGCGCCGTCTTCATGGGCTTCGAGGGTGAAATCGACGGGCATAAAGGTCGTCGGGCGATGATGTTGCGGCCAGTTAAACTCAATCCCGCCGGAAATCCACGGCCCCAGCAGCCCCACCAGCGCAGGTTTAATGACTTCATTGTGATAGACAAAATCGCGCTGTTTCACTTTATCCCACGCGCGATGCACACGACCGCCCAGTTCTGGCAGGATCATCACTTTGATGTAGTCGTTTTCCAGCCACACTGCCTGCCAGGATTTCAGGGTTTTCTGCTCATTCAACGTATCGGTCACGCCGTAGGGATAAACCGCGCCGGACGATCCCTGATAAACGCGATTTTCCAGGAACATGGGATGTATATCCTGCGGCCCGGTTTCATAGGTCGGGATCTCAACGCGCTCTTGCCACACTTTTACTGGAGTCATGGTGCCCTCAATATTAACAAGACATACTGAATTAAAAGATTTGTGGCAGTGTATTGAACAATCTGGCAATGTTTTCGCGGAATAATCACGCAATTAACTAAACAAGGTTTAGTGAAGATGAGAGCCTGCATTAACAATCAACAGATCCGCCACCATAACAAATGCGTGATTCTGGAACTGCTGTACCGGCAAAAACGCGCCAATAAATCGACGCTCGCCCGGCTGGCGCAAATTTCGATTCCGGCGGTCAGTAACATTTTGCAGGAGCTGGAAAACGAAAAGCGGGTGGTGAATATCGACGATGAAAGCCAGACGCGCGGGCATAGTAGCGGCACATGGCTGATTGCGCCGGATGGCGACTGGACGCTGTGCCTGAACGTTACGCCCACCAGCATTGAGTGCCAGGTCGCTAATGCCTGTTTAAGTCCGAAAGGTGTATTTGAATATTTACAGATTGATGCACCGACGCCGCAGGCTCTGCTGTCCGAAATCGAAAAATGCTGGCATCGCCACCGTAAATTGTGGCCGGGTCGTACCATCAATCTGGCGCTGGCAATCCACGGTCAGGTTGATCCAGTGACCGGTGTGTCGCAAACCATGCCGCAAGCGCCGTGGACAACGCCTGTTGAGGTAAAGTATCTGCTGGAAGAGAAGCTCGGCATTCGGGTGATGGTCGATAATGACTGCGTGATGCTGGCGCTGGCGGAGAAATGGCAAAATAATTCGCAGGGACGGGATTTCTGCGTAATCAACGTTGATTACGGCATTGGCTCGTCGTTCGTGATTAACGAGCAAATTTATCGCGGCAGTCTGTATGGCAGCGGACAGATTGGTCACACCATCGTTAACCCGGATGGCGTCGCCTGCGACTGCGGGCGTTATGGCTGTCTGGAAACCGTCGCCTCGTTAAGCGCATTTAAAAAGCAGGCGCGGGTATGGCTAAAATCACAACCGGTTAATACTCAGCTTGATCCCGAAAAACTGACTACCGCGCAATTAATCGCTGCCTGGCAGAGCGGAGAACCGTGGGTCACCAGTTGGGTTGACCGCTCTGCCAACGCTATAGGATTGAGTCTGTATAACTTCCTCAACATCCTCAATATTAATCAGATTTGGTTGTATGGTCGCAGTTGCGCCTTTGGCGAGAACTGGCTTAATACCATAATTCGCCAGACGGGATTTAACCCGTTCGACCGCGACGAAGGGCCGAGCGTAAAAGCGACACAGATTGGCTTCGGGCAATTAAGCCGCGCACAACAGGTGCTGGGGATTGGCTATTTGTATGTTGAGGCGCAGTTACGACAGATTTGATGGTGTGATAACGTAAAAAGGCTTCCCGGAGGAAGCCTTTTTTCAACAGATTAACCGTTTCGCTTATGCGTAAACCGGGTAACGTGTGCAGATGTCGAGAACTTTACCTTTGATGCGCTCGATAACCGCTTCATCATTGATGCTGTCCAGTACGTCACACATCCAGCCAGCCAGTTCTTTCGCTTCTGCTTCTTTGAAGCCGCGACGCGTAATCGCCGGAGTACCCACGCGAATACCGGAGGTCACAAACGGGCTCTTCGGATCGTTCGGTACGCTGTTTTTGTTCACGGTGATGTTAGCACGACCCAGAGCGGCGTCAGCTTCTTTACCGGTCAGGTTTTTATCAACCAGATCAACCAGGAACAGGTGGTTATCAGTACCGCCGGAAACCACTTTGTAGCCGCGTTCCAGGAACACTTCTACCATCGCTTTAGCGTTTTTAGCGACCTGCTGCTGGTAAGTTTTGAACTCAGGCTCCATCGCTTCTTTCAGAGCAACCGCTTTACCGGCGATTACGTGCATCAACGGACCGCCCTGACCACCAGGGAAAACGGCAGAGTTCAGTTTTTTGTACAGTTCTTCGCTACCACCTTTCGCCAGGATCAGACCGCCGCGCGGACCCGCCAGGGTTTTGTGAGTGGTGGTAGTAACAACGTGAGCATGAGGAACTGGGTTCGGGTAGACGCCAGCAGCAACCAGGCCCGCAACGTGCGCCATATCAACGAACAGGTAAGCACCGATGCTGTCAGCGATTTCACGCATTTTCGCCCAGTCCACCACGCCGGAATATGCAGAGAAGCCACCGATAATCATTTTCGGTTTGTGTTCTTTGGCTTGTTTTTCCAGATCGGCGTAGTCGATATGACCGGTAGCATCGATACCGTAAGGAACGATGTTGTACAGTTTACCGGAGAAGTTAACCGGAGAACCGTGAGTCAGGTGACCGCCATGCGCCAGGTTCATACCCAGAACGGTATCACCTGGTTCCAGCAGCGCGGTGTAGACCGCAAAGTTAGCCTGGGAGCCGGAATGCGGCTGGACGTTAGCGTAGTCAGCGCCGAACAGTTCTTTCGCACGATCGATCGCCAGTTGTTCAACGATATCAACATACTCGCAACCGCCGTAGTAGCGTTTGCCCGGATAACCTTCAGCATATTTGTTGGTCAGCTGAGAACCCTGCGCCTGCATTACGCGCGGGCTGGTGTAGTTTTCGGAGGCGATCAGTTCGATGTGCTCTTCCTGACGTACTTTTTCCTGCTCCATAGCCTGCCACAGTTCGGCATCATAATCGGCAATGTTCATTTCACGCTTTAACATCCGCATCTCCTGACTCAGCTAACAATAAAATTTTTGGCCTTTATAGGCGGTCCTGATGGACAACGGCGAACAGTATAACCGAATCATTGTGCGATAACAGGTCTTGACAAAGGAATTTACGCAAACGATTACCTTCAGGCTGTGCAAGGCTTTGGAGAATAAAGAGCTTGCAACCGGAAACGGATTTCTTTTCAGGTTTGTGATGCAAATTTTTCACTTCATCACATTCTTAATGAAAAACCCCAAAGAACCATTTACATTGCAGGGCTATTTTTTATAAGATGCATTTGAGATACATCAATTAAGATACAAAAAAAGGAAGACCATATGCTTGACGCTCAAACCATCGCTACAGTAAAAGCCACCATCCCTTTACTGGTGGAAACGGGGCCAAAGTTAACCGCCCATTTCTACGACCGTATGTTTACTCATAACCCAGAACTCAAAGAAATTTTTAACATGAGTAACCAGCGTAATGGCGATCAACGTGAAGCCCTGTTTAACGCTATTGCTGCCTATGCCAGTAATATTGAAAACCTGCCTGCCCTGCTGCCAGCGGTAGAAAAAATCGCGCAGAAACACACCAGCTTCCAGATCAAACCGGAACAATACAACATCGTTGGCGAACACCTGTTGGCGACGCTGGACGAAATGTTCAGCCCGGGTCAGGAAGTGCTGGACGCGTGGGGGAAAGCCTATGGCGTGCTGGCAAATGTATTTATCAATCGCGAGGCGGAAATCTATAACGAAAACGCCAGCAAAGCCGGTGGCTGGGAAGGTACACGCGATTTCCACATTGTGGCTAAAACGCCGCGCAGTGCGCTTATCACCAGCTTCGAACTGGAACCGGTCGACGGTGGCGCAGTGGCAGAATACCGTCCGGGGCAATATCTCGGTGTCTGGCTGAAACCGGAAGGTTTCCCGCATCAGGAAATTCGCCAATACTCTTTGACCCGCAAGCCGGATGGCAAAGGCTATCGTATTGCGGTGAAACGCGAAGAGGGTGGGCAGGTATCCAACTGGCTGCACAATCACGCCAATGTTGGCGATGTCGTGAAGCTGGTGGCTCCGGCGGGTGATTTCTTTATGGATGTGACAAATGACACACCGGTAACCTTAATCTCTGCCGGTGTCGGTCAAACGCCAATGCTGGCTATGCTCGATACGCTGGCAAAAGCAGGCCACACAGCACAAGTGAACTGGTTCCATGCGGCAGAAAATGGCGATGTTCACGCCTTTGCTGATGAAGTTAAGGAGCTGGGGCAATCACTGCCGCGCTTTACCGCACACACCTGGTATCGTCAGCCGAGTGAGGCCGATCGCGCGAAAGGTCAGTTTGATAGCGAAGGTCTGATGGATTTGAGCAAACTGGAAGGTGCGTTCAGCGATCCGTCCATGCAGTTCTATCTCTGCGGTCCGGTGGTTTTCATGCAGTTTGCCGCGAAACAGTTAGTGGATCTGGGCGTGAAGCAGGAAAACATTCATTACGAATGCTTTGGCCCGCATAAGGTGCTGTGATTTGATATTGCCGGATGGAAACATCCGGCAACCCTGACGCGGTTTAAATCGCCGCGTCGTCCTCTTCACCGGTACGGATACGAATAACCCGTGCCACGTCAAAGACGAAAATTTTACCGTCACCGATTTTGCCGGTTTGCGCAGTGCGAATAATGGTATCTACACAGGTATCGACAATGTCGTCTGGTACGACAATCTCAATTTTCACCTTCGGCAGAAAATCCACCATATATTCCGCGCCGCGATACAGCTCGGTATGGCCTTTCTGGCGGCCAAAACCTTTCACCTCGGTGACCGTCATGCCGGTAATGCCGACTTCAGCCAGTGCCTCGCGGACATCGTCCAGCTTGAAGGGTTTAATAATCGCATCAATCTTTTTCATGCTATTCCTTGAAAAGGTCGCCTGTCTTCTGATCTGCTAAACGTAACACATTACGCCGATTCATTCCTTGAAATCGTTTGCATCCAGCTCGTGTCGGGAAAGCAGTTTATAAAATTCTGTCCGGTTGCGCCCCGCCATTCTCGCCGCGTGGGTGACGTTGCCTTTAGTGATTTGCAGCAGCTTGCGCAAATAGTTGAGTTCAAACTGATTACGCGCCTCAACAAAGGTGGGCAGCGCCGTGTTTTCGCCCTCCAGCGCCTGTTCCACCAGCGCATCACTAATTACCGGGGATGAGGTCAGCGCCACGCACTGTTCAATCACGTTGACCAACTGACGCACATTGCCTGGCCAGCTCGCGGTCATCAGGCGTTTCATTGCATCAGTGGAGAACGCGCGGACAAAGGGTTTATGTCGCTCTGCCGCCTGGCGCAACAAGTGATTTGCCAGTAGCGGAATATCTTCCGTGCGCTCCGCCAGTGCCGGTATTTTCAGGCTGACAACGTTGAGGCGGTAATAGAGATCTTCGCGGAACTCCCCGCGCGCCATCGCTTTTGGCAGGTCGCGATGAGTGGCGGAAATAATCCGCACGTCGATATCAATATCGCGGTTGCTGCCCAGCGGGCGTACTTTGCGCTCCTGCAACACGCGCAGCAGTTTGACCTGCAAAGGCGCGGGCATATCGCCAATCTCATCGAGAAATAACGTACCGCCTTCCGCCGCCTGGAATAAGCCCTCGCGATTGCTGACAGCGCCGGTAAACGCGCCGCGTGCATGACCAAACAGCTCCGACTCCAGCAACTGCTCGGGCAATGCGCCACAGTTAATAGCAATAAATGGTTTGCTGTTGCGCGGGCTGGCGTTGTGGATAGCCTGGGCGAAAATCTCTTTCCCGGTGCCGCTCTGACCGTTAATCAAAACGCTAACATCTGATTGCGCCACCAGCCGCGCCTGTTCCAGCAAACGCAGCATCAGTGGACTGCGGGTAACAATCGCCTCACTCCAGCGTTCGTCTGTGGCTGGCGCGGATTGTTCCAGTGCATCGTCAATTGCCTGATACAACGCGTCTTTATCAACAGGTTTGGTGAGGAAACTGAACACGCCCTGCTGTGTCGCGGCAACGGCATCGGGAATGGAACCATGCGCGGTAAGAATAATTACTGGCATTCCCGGCTGCACTTTCTGGATTTCAGCAAACAGTTGCATACCGTCCATTTCATCCATCCGCAGGTCGCTGATGACTAAATCTACTTTTTCGCGATTCAGTACCCGTAATCCTTCAGCGCCACTTTCTGCCGTGACCACGCTGTAGCCTTCGCTGGTCAAGCGCAGGCCAAGCAGTTTCAGCAATCCCGGATCGTCATCGACCAATAATAAATGCGCAGGTTTATGGCTCATCAGGGGTGACCTCACTGGTAGATGGTGCGGGCGTTTCGCTCTCGTGCGGTGTGTCCGGCGCGAAATTTCCGGCCGGTTTGCGGGTCGAGAGCTGACGTTCAATATCGGTCAGGTTTTCCAGCTTGCGAGTGGTGAGTTCCAGTTGTTGCTGTAGAAAGTGATGCTGCTGGCGCAAGGTATCCAGTTCGCTGTCGCTGGACTGCTGGAGTTTACTGTAGCGTTGACGCTCTTGTGCCAGTTGCAATTGTAACGCCTGATCGTCGCGCCAGAGTTGATACAGCGGGCGAACCTGCGCCGGGATCTCAGTACTTAACGCGTCTATGCGCGCGACCATCTGGCGACGCTCATACGGCGTAATTTTGGCGTCGGCGAGCAAAATCCCTTGTTTAAAGGTATTTTGCCAGCTGCCGTCGTCATATTGGCGGGCTTGCTGACGCGACTGCGCAGGCATTAAACGATCAGCACAATCCATCGCCCGCAGCCAGTAAAGCGGATTGGTTTCGGTTGATTTACCTTGCAGCGCCCAGATGTCGCTACATTCAGTAGAAAGATAGTCAGCCAGTTGATAAACCGGAATTTTTTCTTCTGCTGGCGTATCAATAGCTGGCTTATTGTGACTCTGCACGCAACCCAGCAATGCCAGACATGGCAGCCCTGCCAGCCACAGCCGTCGGGGCAATAATCGTTGAAAAATGTGTCGCATATTCACCAGACTTAGAGCCTTTCCCTGTAGGCGTAATCGTTGCAGGCAGTTTGGACACGGACAGCGCGGAGAAACCGGAGCGTACACGTAGTACGTGAGGATTTCGAGCACCGCCCGGAGCCAAACTGGCAAATAAAATAGCCTAATGGGATAGGCTCTTAACATTATTTCGTGTTTTTCGACGACGGTAATTCAATGCGGAAACAAACATCTTGCCCGCTCTCGTCGACCAGATACAGTTCCCCCTGCATACGGCGAATACAATCCCTGGCAATGCTTAATCCCAGACCGCTGCCCTTCACCGCCCCTTTTCGCTGGTGGCTTCCCTGAAAAAAGGGTTCGAAGATCATGGCGCGCTCCTCTTGCGGAATGGGCGTGCCTGTATTGATGACATCAATATAAACCCGCGCACCATGTAAACTACTGCGAAGGCAAATGTTACCGGATTCAGCCCCGTAGTGCACCGCATTGGAGTAAAGATTATCCAGTACGCTCATCAGCAGCATTGGCTCCGCCAGGCAAGTTGTTGCTTTGAGATCGACGTCGGTATGCATCATTTTAGCCCGTGCTGGCAAGCTGTGAGCGGAAACCACCATCTCTACCAGCGGTGCCAGCTCTACGTTCTCCAGCTCCACCGCGCCGTCCGCCTGTTTACGGTTGTAATCAAGCAGTTGTTCGATCAGTTTTTGCAAATTGCGGCTACTGCTATCAAGAATGCTCACCACCTCTTTTTGCTCTGGCGTAAGCGGCCCGACAACCTGGTCAGCCAGTAATTCAGTGCCCTCGCGCATACTCGCCAGTGGCGTTTTTAATTCATGAGATAAATGTCTTAAAAATTGATGGCGTTGGGATTCCAGCCATGACAGGCGCTCACTTAACCAAAGAATACGTTGCCCAACCGAGCGTAACTCGCTCGGTCCACTGAACGAGACGCTATTGCCCAGGGAACGCCCCTCCCCCAGCCGATTGATCATGCGCTCGATATTTTTCACCGGCCCGATAATCATCCGCGTGAAAAGCAGTACCATCACCAGACTCACCAGAAATAGCACCAGCGATTGCCAACCAAAATATTGCCCACGTTCGGCAATTTCACGCTGAAGTTGCTGTCCACGAGAGAACACCACTGTGCGCGTGGCCTGCACCATTTCGGTATTGGCATTGGCGAAGGCTTCCAGACGCGCGGCGGCGGCAGCATCAGGACCGCTGTTGTTACACTGAAGTTGAGCCAGATTATTCAAATCCTGACGCAATGCCTGGTAAAGTTTATCGTCCGGCAGCACACCTGCGTGGGCATCGAGCATTTCGCTGTAACGCTTGCGCTGGCTTTGATAAACCTTCGCAAGCGTAGGGTCGTCCAGCACGCAATACTGACGGTAGCTACGCTCCATCTCCAGCGCCGCGTTGGTCATCGCTTCACTGCGCCGGGCATCGATAAGCGTAGTGCGGTTAACCAGCGCCGCCTGATCGCTAAGCGCATTCAGGCTTTGCCAGGCTTGCCATGCCAGTACCAACAGAGGGAGCAAAATGAGCAAGAATGCCAGCATTACCAGTTGTCGTAATGAGCGGGGAAAAACGGGCCAGCGTTTCAAGGTGTTACTCTCGTCAGACGCGAATAGAGTGATGCTAACCGAGGGGACGTTCAGATACAACAAAGCCGGGAATTACCCGGCTTTGTTGTGGAATAAGGCGGTGCCTAACTCGACGTTTCGCCCGATGGTTGATATAGCTAAGCTGATATCAGAAGTTGGACGGCAGGCACCTTGTTGTGCGTCATTCTAATTTTATGTAGCACGTCCCGAAGGGGCTGACATAAGCGGATGAATGAGCCACTGGTTATTATTATGCAGTAACTGTGCCAATAAATAAAATGGTTTGATAACGTATTGATAAAGCGTGAGTTTGATGGATTAATGGCTGCCCCACTGTTTGGCTATAAATCAGCCACTGTGTCGCTTAAAAGAGACATCTGAAGCTAAAATTATTCGTTTTAAATTAAATCAATAAGTTAAGTGTCACCTATAAGCGACACGATAACTCACACATTGTCGTGATTTACAGACACAAAAAAGCTCCCGGAGCTGGGAGCTTATAACTGTTGGCTAAGTGGTTGTGTAATGCCGGATGCGGCGTAAACGCTTTATTCAGCCTACAAAATCTTGCGAATTCAATATATTGCAAAACTAACCGAGCCAACCAGGTAAGCATAGCGCATCAGGCGATGCGCATATTGCCCGATACCTTAACCCAGCTGCTTACGCGCATTGCGGAAAATGCGCATCCATGGACCATCCTCGCCCCAGTTTTCCGGATGCCAGGAGTTGCTGACAGTACGGAAAACACGTTCCGGGTGCGGCATCATAATGGTAACTCGACCGCTTTCAGTCGTAACCGCCGTAATACCGTTCGGTGAACCGTTCGGGTTAGCCGGGTAAGTTTCGGTAACCTTGCCGAAGTTATCGACATAACGCAGCGCCACCAGCCCTTTGCTTTCCAGTGCTGCCAGATGCGCCGCATCGCGTACTTCAGCACGCCCTTCACCGTGAGAAACGGCAATCGGCATCTGTGAACCCACCATCCCCTGCAACAGCAGCGACGGGCTTTGGGTTACTTCTACCAGGCTGAAACGCGCTTCAAAGCGATCGGAGGTGTTACGCACAAAACGTGGCCACAACTCGCTACCCGGGATCAGTTCACGCAGATTAGACATCATTTGGCAACCGTTACATACCCCCAGCGCCAGCGTTTGCGGACGGTGGAAGAAGGTTGCAAACTCATCGCGTACACGATTATTGAACAGGATAGACTTCGCCCAACCTTCACCGGCACCCAGCACATCACCGTAGGAGAAACCACCGCACGCCACCAGAGCGTGGAAATCCTCCAGGCCAGTGCGTCCAGCCAGCAGGTCGCTCATATGCACGTCGATAGCATCGAAGCCCGCACGGTGGAACGCTGCCGCCATTTCCACATGCGAGTTCACGCCCTGCTCACGCAGTACGGCAACTTTCGGGCGCGCGCCAGTAGCAATAAACGGTGCCGCCACATCTTCGTTGATATCGAACGACAATTTCACATTCAGACCCGGATCGGCGTCATTAGATTTCGCCTGATGCTCCTGATCGGCACACTCCGGGTTGTCACGCAGGCGCTGCATCTGCCAGGTGGTTTCTGCCCACCAGACACGCAACGTAGTACGGCTTTCGCTGAATACAGCCTGCCCGTTGGCGGTAATCACAAAACGGTCGCCAGATACCGCCTGGCCGACATAATGGACGCAATCAGCAAGGCCATACTGTGCCAGTACGGCTTCGACCGCTTCACGGTCAGCGGCACGTACCTGAATCACTGCCCCCAGCTCTTCGTTAAACAACGCCGCCAGGCGATCGTCACCCAGAGTGGCGATATCCGCTTCAATACCGCAATGACCGGCAAACGCCATTTCCGCCAGCGTTACCAGCAGGCCACCGTCAGAGCGGTCGTGATACGCGAGCAACTTACGCTGTGCAACCAGCGCCTGAATCGCGTCATAGAAGCCTTTCAGTTGCGCGACATCGCGTACATCTGCCGGTTTGTCGCCAAGCTGACGATAAACCTGCGCCAGCGCCGTTGCGCCCAGCGCGTTATTGCCTTTGCCCAAATCAATCAGCAGCAGTGCGTTATCTTCGGTAGAAAGCTGCGGCGTGATGGTGTGACGCACATCTTCCACGCGGGCAAATGCAGAAATGACCAGTGACAGCGGCGACGTCATTTCGCGTTCTTCGTTACCTTCCTGCCAGCGGGTTTTCATCGACATGGAGTCTTTACCCACCGGAATAGTCAGGCCGAGCGCCGGGCAAAGCTCTTCACCCACCGCTTTTACGGCTTCATACAGACCCGCATCTTCGCCAGGATGACCTGCAGCCGCCATCCAGTTGGCGGAAAGTTTGATGCGTTTGATATCGCCAATCTGCGTAGCGGCGATGTTGGTTAACGCTTCACCAACTGCCAGACGGGCAGAGGCGGCGAAATCCAGCAGCGCAACCGGCGCACGTTCGCCAATTGCCATCGCTTCACCGTAATAGCTGTCGAGGCTGGCGGTAGTGACCGCGCAGTTAGCGACCGGCACCTGCCACGGCCCCACCATCTGATCGCGCGCCACCATGCCGGTTACGCTGCGGTCGCCAATGGTCACAAGGAAGGTTTTCTCTGCCACAGTCGGCAAATGCAGCACGCGTTTCACCGCGTCAGCAATGGTGATCCCTTCACGAGCCAGCGCATCGCCCTTCGCTTTCAGCGTTTGTACATCGCGGGTCATCTTCGGCGTTTTGCCAAGCAGCACGTCCAGCGGCAGATCGATTGGCTGATTATCAAAATGACGATCGTGCAGAGAAAGATGCAGTTCTTCGGTCGCTTCACCAATCACCGCGTATGGCGCACGTTCACGTTTACACAATTCGTCAAACAGCGGTAACTGATCGGCTGCAACCGCCAGCACGTAGCGTTCCTGGGATTCGTTACACCAGATTTCCAGCGGGCTCATGCCCGGTTCATCGCTCAGAATATCGCGCAGTTCGAATTTACCACCGCGTCCGCCGTCGCTCACCAGTTCCGGCATGGCGTTAGAAAGACCGCCCGCGCCAACGTCATGGATAAACAGAATTGGGTTGGCATCACCCAACTGCCAGCAACGGTCGATCACTTCCTGGCAACGACGCTCCATCTCCGGGTTATCGCGCTGTACGGAAGCAAAATCGAGGTCGGCATCAGACTGACCAGACGCCATGGAAGACGCCGCGCCGCCGCCAAGGCCGATGTTCATTGCCGGGCCGCCGAGAACGACCAGCTTCGCGCCGACGTTGATCTCACCTTTTTGTACGTGATCGGCGCGAATATTGCCGATCCCGCCCGCCAGCATGATCGGTTTGTGATAACCGCGCAGCTCTTCGCCGTTGTGGCTGTTCACTTTTTCTTCATATGTACGGAAATAGCCGTTCAGTGCCGGACGACCAAATTCATTGTTAAACGCCGCGCCGCCCAGCGGGCCTTCGGTCATGATATCCAGTGCAGTAACAATACGTTCAGGCTTACCGAAATCTTCTTCCCACGGCTGTTCAAAGCCAGGGATACGCAGGTTGGATACGGAGAAACCGACCAGGCCGGCTTTCGGCTTCGCGCCGCGTCCGGTTGCGCCTTCATCACGGATTTCGCCGCCGGAACCAGTCGCCGCGCCCGGCCACGGAGAAATCGCCGTCGGGTGGTTGTGGGTTTCTACTTTCATCAGGATGTGCGCCGGTTCCTGATGATAGTCGTAGCGACCTGTTTCGTGGTCAGCAAAGTAGCGGCCCACTTCAGAACCTTCCATTACGGCGGCGTTATCTTTATAAGCAGAGAGAACGTGATCCGGTGTGGTTTCGAAGGTGTTTTTGATCATCTTGAACAGCGATTTCGGTTGCTGTTCACCGTCGATAATCCAGTCGGCGTTAAAAATCTTATGACGGCAGTGCTCAGAGTTCGCCTGGGCGAACATATAAAGCTCTATGTCGTTCGGGTTACGACCAAGCTTCGTGAAAGCATCCTGCAGATAGTCAATTTCATCTTCCGCCAGTGCCAGGCCAAGACGCAGGTTAGCGTCGATTAGCGCCTGACGCCCCTGCCCCAGCAAATCAACGCTGGTAACCGGAGTCGGTTGATGATGAGCAAACAGCTGTTCTGCATCATCTAAAGCGAAAAAGACCGTTTCCATCATGCGGTCGTGCAGTTCAGCGGTAACCTGCTGCCATTGGTCATTGGTCAGCGTACCGACTTCTACATAGTAAGCAACGCCGCGCTCAAGGCGGTTTACCTGTTGCAGCCCGCAGTTATGGGCGATATCGGTCGCTTTCGAAGACCAGGGAGAGATGGTGCCAGGACGCGGGGTCACCAGCAGGAGTTTACCTTGCGGGGCGTGGCTGGCGAGTGCCGGGCCATATTTCAGCAGGCGTTCAAGTTGTGCGTGCTCATCATCGTTTAACGGCGCATTGAGGTCAGCAAAATGGACATACTCGGCGTAAATGTTGTGAACCGGGAGCCTGGCAGCCTGAAAACGTGCCAGCAGTTTGTTGATTCGGAATGCCGACAATGCAGGCGAACCACGCAGAATTTCCATCATAAGTCTCTCGTCTTCTAAGCTTTCGGTGTACCCAAGGGGGGGAAACGGGCGTCATTATAAAGAATCTGATGCGCTGACGAAACCGTTTGCGTGGAAATAAAATCGCCCTCATGAATTAGCAACGCGTGCCGCCAATCTCTGTAATAAGTTGCCAACTGGCGCAAGTTTACGCAAAATGCCGCTCATTTATGAGTAAACCTTTCAATAGCATTACGATCTTTCAGGCTGGGACGCGCACGACACAGAGAATTAACTAATTGAAAAAATTAAAGATTAATTATCTGTTCATCGGCATTCTGGCACTGCTTCTCGCGGTCGCTCTCTGGCCATCCATTCCCTGGTTTGGTAAAGCCGACAATCGTATCGCCGCCATTCAAGCGCGGGGAGAGTTGCGCGTGAGCACCATTCATACTCCCCTGACATATAACGAAATCAACGGTAAACCTTTTGGTCTGGATTACGAACTGGCAAAACAATTTGCCGATTACCTCGGCGTAAAACTGAAAGTCACCGTACGGCAGAACATCAGCCAGTTGTTTGACGATCTCGATAACGGTGATGCCGATCTGCTGGCGGCGGGACTGGTCTATAACAGCGAAAGGGTTAAAAATTATCAGCCTGGCCCAACCTATTATTCCGTTTCACAGCAACTGGTCTATAAAGTGGGTCAGTATCGACCACGGACGCTGGGCAATCTGACGGCGGAACAGTTGTCCGTCGCTCCCGGGCATGTTGTCATTAACGATCTGCAAAAACTGAAAGAGACTAAGTTCCCGGAATTAAGCTGGAAAGTGGACGACAGAAAAGGTTCTGTGGAGTTAATGGAAGATGTTATCGAAGGTAAGCTGGATTACACCATTGCCGATTCTGTCGCTATCAGCCTGTTTCAGCGCGTTCACCCGGAACTTGCTGTGGCACTGGATATCACCGATGAACAACCGGTAACCTGGTTTAGTCAATTAGATAACGATAATACGCTTTCTGCGGCTCTGCTCGACTTCTTCAATGAAATGAATGAGGACGGCACACTGGCGCGTATTGAAGAGAAATATCTCGGACATGGCGATGATTTTGATTACGTTGATACGCGCACATTTTTACGCGCCGTTGATGCAGTACTGCCGCAGTTAAAGCCGCTGTTTGAGAAATACGCCGAAGAAATTGACTGGCGTTTGCTGGCCGCGATTGCTTATCAGGAATCGCACTGGGATGCACAGGCCACTTCGCCGACCGGTGTACGCGGCATGATGATGTTAACCAAAAATACCGCGCAAAGCCTGGGCATTACCGACCGCACTGATGCCGAACAAAGCATCAGCGGTGGCGCGCGTTACTTACAGAATATGATGAGTAAAGTGCCAGAGAGCGTGCCAGAAAATGAGCGGATCTGGTTTGCGCTCGCCGCCTATAATATGGGCTATGCGCATATGCTGGACGCCCGCGCCCTGACGGCAAAAACCAAAGGCAATCCTGACAGTTGGGCCGATGTCAAACAGCGTCTGCCTTTACTTAGCCAGAAACCCTATTACAGCAAGCTGACTTACGGCTACGCGCGTGGGCATGAAGCCTATGCTTATGTCGAAAATATTCGTAAGTATCAGATTAGCCTGGTGGGTTATCTGCAAGAGAAAGAGAAGCAGGCTACAGAAGCGGCGATGCAACTGGCGCAGGATTATCCGGCGGTATCACCTGCTGAATTAGGAAAGGGAAAATTTCCCTTTCTCTCGTTTCTTTCGCAGTCGTCATCTAATTATCTGACGCACTCCCCTTCTCTACTGTTTTCCAGGAAGGGAAGTGAAGAGAAACGAAATTAATCTGTAGCGGGTTGCGCTTTTTTCTGCGCTTTGATTTCCTGGCGGCGCATTCGGAAAAAATCGCTGAGTAGCGCCGCGCACTCATCTGCCAGTATTCCTTCCGTAATTTCCACTCGATGATTCATACCAGGATGGTGCAGCACATCCATTAATGATCCGGCGGCACCAGTTTTCGCATCACGCGCGCCAAAGACTACGCGACCAATGCGGCTGTGAATCATCGCTCCGGCGCACATCACGCATGGCTCCAGCGTGACATACAACGTGGCGTCGATCAGGCGATAATTCTGCATCACCAGCCCTCCTTGCCGCAGCGCCATGATTTCTGCATGTGCAGTAGGATCATGACGGCCAATCGGACGATTCCATCCTTCGCCGATTACGCGATTGTTATGCACTAATACCGCGCCGACCGGCACTTCTCGCTCGTCCCAGGCACGTTTCGCCAGCGTCAGCGCATGACGCATCCAGTATTCGTGGCTAAATTCGACTTCAGACAAAAAGAAAACTCCGGTTATAAAAGCGCGGCGCATTATACACGGACGCTATGCTTTACTCTATTCCAGTTGCTGGAGTTCACCGCGAGGCGTTACCCGCCAGCGATGCTGACAAAAATAGAGTAGCGGATTGTCCTGATTACTGTCGCTATAGCCACTGTACAGCCGCAGCGGTGTGCCGATTTTGCGTTCCAGTTGCGCGACTTTTTCATAACCGAGACAGCGCATGGTCAGCACCCAGCCACCATAGCCGCACTGGATCTGACTGGCGATAAGATTAACGCGTGGCAGCCACGGCGTATCGAAATAAACCGCTTCGACCAAAGCCTGAGGGGAACCGGTAATCAACCAAATATCAGCATCGGAGCTTAGCAGATAGCTGGTCAGACGTTCCTGCACTAGCGGGAAAGCAGTGACATTGTCGCGAAACCAATGCACGAAATCGGCTTGTAACGCCTGTAAACGTGCTTCGCTATGACCAAAGGTACAACCCCATAGCAGCAGACTCATCGGCCAACGTGCCGCTCGCCCCTTGATTAATAATGCAATGACAATGACCGGCAACAGCGGCAGAACAAGTAACGCATTCAGCGGCTGTCGGCGCAGTAAGTAGCGCAGAAAACTGCCAAACATATCCTGTTGATGCAATGTTCCATCTAAGTCAAAAAACACCACACGACGCTCGTGAGTTGCCAAACCACACCCCTCTGGACTGATACATCCTGATTAATTTTCACTACCAGATAGCCTAACAGATAGATCATCACTTTTCCGGCAACAATCTATCGCATAATGGTTGACTGGAATTTTTAATTCATGGCAATTAACTTTGATGGAATATAATATTCTCTCGCTTGTGTCTCATATTGCCTGTTGTCGCCATTAATTCATCGCGAGGAAAGATATGAACGGCCTACTTCGTATCCGTCAGCGTTACCAGGGGCTTGCCCAGAGTGATAAAAAGCTGGCGGATTATCTCCTGCTACAACCGGACACTGCCCGCCACCTTAGTTCCCAACAACTGGCCAACGAAGCCGGAGTCAGTCAGTCAAGCGTAGTGAAGTTCGCACAAAAACTTGGCTATAAAGGTTTTCCGGCACTTAAATTGGCGTTAAGCGAAGCTCTGGCAAGCCAACCGGAATCACCTTCCGTACCCATTCATAACCAAATTCGCGGTAATGATCCGTTACGACTGGTTGGAGAAAAACTGATTAAAGAAAACACGGCTGCCATGTACGCAACACTGAACGTCAATAGTGAGGAGAAGCTACATGAATGCGTGTCGATGCTTCGTTCTGCGCGACGGGTTATTCTGACTGGTATCGGCGCTTCCGGTCTGGTGGCGCAGAATTTTGCCTGGAAGCTGATGAAGATTGGTTTTAATGCTGCCGCTGAGCGTGATATGCACGCGTTGCTTGCTACAGTACAAGCTTCGTCACCGGACGATTTGTTATTAGCCATCTCATACACAGGTGTACGGCGGGAGTTAAACCTGGCAGCAGATGAAATGCTACGAGTGGGTGGAAAAGTGCTGGCAATCACCGGTTTTACCCCCAATGCCCTGCAACAGCGCGCTTCTCATTGCCTGTATACCATTGCCGAAGAACAAGCGACAAACAGTGCTTCGATCTCCGCATGTCATGCTCAGGGAATGTTAACGGATTTGCTGTTCATTGCGCTGATCCAGCAGGATCTGGAACTGGCACCTGAACGTATTCGTCATAGTGAGGCGCTGGTGAAAAAACTGGTTTGAGTAAAGAATGCGCGTATAATGCCCGCCCGGTTTGTGTTGTTTTGAGAGTTTCCTTATGGCGCTGTTAATCACTAAAAAATGCATCAATTGTGATATGTGTGAACCCGAATGCCCGAATGAGGCGATTTCGATGGGTGAACATATCTACGAGATTAACAGCGATAAGTGTACCGAATGCGTAGGTCACTACGAGACGCCAACCTGCCAGAAAGTGTGCCCGATCCCCAATACTATTGTGAAAGATCCGGCGCATGTTGAAACAGAAGAACAGTTGTGGGACAAATTTGTGCTGATGCATCATGCGGATAAGATTTAGTATTTTGCCTCTGGAGCAGGATATTACTTATTCACTCGTGTAAAAACGAAATTATTATATTTATTTTCATGATGTCATTAATAAAAACATTCGTTGAATGAATTTCTATAATATCTGCGCAGACACTTAATTATCATTATTAAAGGCGCGTCAGACTGGTTAAGCCGACGCGCCTTAAGTACGTTTCCTGATGTTATAAGAACAGAAGGATCAGCTGTAAAACAGCAATGACGACTTTAATTACCCGTTTAATAAGGTATCGACAATCAGTCATTCGTTTTTCCTTAAACAAGGAATGCAGCCGTTCAGATTAGCCCTTACATCTCCCCAAAACTGAACGTGCGAGTTATTGGAATCGAGTGCTGCACTCCACACCAGAGCTTTGACGACACCACTCGTTTCAATGGGGGAATTCAGTGGTATGGTGTAGAACACAGCAAAATCGCCAATAACGATGTCGATTCTAATGTACTTATGAAAAAGCGGTCACGTTAATCTTCTCATCAATATTAAATTCTTCGTCCCGGCTCGAATTTTTTATGTCAGAGATTGCAAGTTGCTTGTACAGGTCAGATAAATTGATCCATAATCATTTTCGTTGGAATCGTGTGCTGCAAAATTTTAAAGTTGTAAAGTAAAATCCCCGTTCCTTACCAGTTCGGGGGTTTTACTTTTTAAAAGAACGGTATTATTTAGGTGTTCGAGAAAGAGTTTTAACTTTCAATTATTACCGTGGCGCAAGCATAGTGGCGTTCATCTGCCAGCGTCACATGCATATGTGCGACACCCAGCTTTTCTGCCAATTTTAACGCCTCGCCCCACAACCGCAGCCGTGGCTTGCCGAGTTCATCGTTGAACACTTCAAACTGATTAAATGCCAGGCCATTGCGGATCCCTGTACCAAACGCTTTTGCCGCCGCTTCTTTCACGGCAAAACGCTTCGCCAGAAAACGCACCGGCTGATGGTGCGTTTTCCAGATCTCCCATTCATTATCGCTTAATACGCGTCGTGCCAGGCGATCGCCGGATCGGGCGATCACCGCTTCAATACGGGCGATCTCCACGATATCCGTGCCTAAACCTAATATTGCCATTAGCCACGCGCTTCCAGCATCAGACGCTTCATTTCTGCCACCGCATCTTTCAGTCCGGTCATCACCGCACGACCGATAATGGCATGTCCAATATTCAGTTCGTGCATTTCAGGGATGGCAGCAATGGCTTTCACGTTGTGATAGGTCAGGCCGTGACCGGCATTAACTTTCAGACCGAGGCTTGCGGCAAAGGTCGCAGCTTTGGCAATACGCGCCAGTTCTTGCGCCTGTTCAGCATCAGTTTTGGCATCAGCGTAACAACCGGTGTGAATCTCAATAAACGGTGCGCCAACCTCAGCGGCAGCTTTAATTTGTTCTTCATCGGCGTCGATAAACAGAGAAACCTGAATCCCGGCATCTGCCAGACGTTTGCAAGCATCGCGCATTTTGTCACGCTGACCTGCAACGTCCAGGCCGCCTTCGGTTGTCACTTCCTGACGCTTTTCCGGCACCAGGCAGCAAAAATGCGGCTTCGTCTCAACGGCAATCGCCAGCATCTCTTCGGTCACCGCCATTTCCAGATTCATGCGGGTATCCAGCGTCTGACGCAGGATTCGCACATCGCGGTCGGTAATGTGGCGACGATCTTCGCGCAAATGCACGGTAATGCCATCCGCGCCCGCCTGCTCGGCAATAAACGCCGCCTGCACCGGATCCGGGTAAGCAGTACCACGCGCATTACGCAGCGTTGCGATATGGTCAATGTTGACGCCTAACAGTAATTCAGCCATGACAATCCTCATCAGTCATTATGTGTTTTCACTGTTCGCTTAGGCATAAACTGCCGGAACAGTTCCCTGCTTTTTAAAGGTTTACCGCCAAGATAAGGCTTAAGCGCCATGCGGGTAAAGCGTTTCGCGGCACGCAATGTGTCGGCGTCAGGAAACTCCCGCTCGTATAACGCTTTCAACTGCCTCCCGGTGAAAGTTTTATTGTCGATAACTACGCTGGCGATAAATCCTTTTTCTTCGCGATAACGATACGTCATGGTGTCATCTACCGGCTCACCGCTACCCGCACAATGGGTAAAGTTGACGCCATAACCCAGATGCCCCAACAACGCCAGCTCAAAGCGACGCAACGCCGGTTCTGGCGTACCAGTGGCACCTGCCAGAGACTGAATGCAGTGCAAGTAATCGAAAAAGAGTGCCGAGAAGCGGGTCTCGTATTCCAGCACGCGGGAGAGAAGTTCGTTGATGTACAGACCGCTGTAAAGCGTAATACCACTTAATGGCAGCGCCAGCGAGACGGCTTCGGCACTGCGCAGCGTTTTGACTTCACCGCGCCCGCCAAAACGAAGCAAGAGAGGCGTGAAAGGCTGCAATGCGCCTTTCAGGGTAGAACGTTTTGAACGTGCGCCTTTAGCAACCAGACGCACGCGACCCGATTCCTCCGTGAAGACATCCAGCATCAGGCTGGTTTCGCTCCACGGGCGACTATGCAGGACAAATGCGCGCTGCCAGCCTTCCATCGGAGTAACTCTTAGAGATCGTCAACGTAACCGAGACTACGCAGCGCACGTTCGTCGTCGGCCCAGCCGGATTTCACTTTCACCCACAGTTCAAGGTGGACAGGCGCTTCGAACATTTCCTGCATGTCTTTACGCGCTTCAATCCCGATGGTTTTGATCTTGGCCCCTTTGTTGCCAATCACCATCTTCTTCTGCCCTTCACGCTCAACGAGAATCAAACCATTGATGTCATAACCGCCGCGTTCGTTAGAGACGAAACGTTCGATCTCCACGGTCACGGAGTACGGCAGTTCAGCACCGAGGAAACGCATCAGTTTTTCACGGATGATTTCAGAGGCCATAAATCGCTGCGAGCGATCGGTGATGTAATCTTCCGGGAAGTGATGGGTCGCTTCAGGCAGATGCTTACGCACGATTGCTGCGATAGTGTCGACATTCAGCCCGGTTTCGGCAGAGATCGGTACGATATCGAGAAAATTCATCTGGCTTGCCAGGAACTGCAGATGTGGCAGCAGATCGGCTTTCTCCTGCACGTTGTCCACTTTGTTCACCGCGAGGATCACCGGCGCTTTACCGTCACGCAGCTTATTGAGCACCATTTCATCGTCCGGCGTCCAGCGGGTGCCTTCAACGACAAAAATCACCAGCTCAACGTCGCCAATGGAGCTGCTCGCCGCTTTGTTCATCAGGCGGTTAATGGCGCGTTTTTCTTCCATATGCAGACCCGGAGTATCGACGTAGATCGCCTGATACGCGCCTTCAGTATGGATACCCACAATGCGGTGACGGGTTGTCTGCGCTTTGCGGGAAGTGATGGAGATTTTCTGCCCCAACAGTTTGTTCAGCAATGTGGATTTGCCAACGTTCGGACGTCCGACGATAGCAATAAATCCGCAGTAACTTTTATCGATGCTCATTCCAGCTCCAGTTTTTTCAACGCCTGTTCGGCGGCAGCCTGTTCAGCCTTACGACGGCTTGAACCTGTGCCAACCACCGGTTCGCTCAGGCCGCTAACCTGGCAGTGGATAGTAAATTCCTGATCGTGCGCTTCGCCACGTACCTGAACTACCAGATAAGTTGGCAGAGGCAGATGGCGCCCCTGCAAATATTCTTGCAAGCGCGTTTTCGGATCTTTTTGTTTATCGCCTGGGCTAATTTCGTCCAGACGGGTTTGATACCAGTTAAGGATTAATTTCTCGACGGTCTGAATATCGCTGTCGAGGAATACGCCGCCAATTAATGCTTCAACGGTGTCAGCAAGAATCGACTCACGACGAAATCCACCGCTTTTAAGTTCACCAGGCCCTAAACGCAAGCACTCACCTAACTCAAATTCACGCGCCAGTTCTGCCAGCGTATTGCCACGAACCAGCGTGGCGCGCATCCGGCTCATATCGCCTTCATCCACACGAGGGAAACGGTGATACAGCGCATTGGCGATAACGTAGCTCAAAATAGAGTCGCCTAAAAATTCTAAACGCTCGTTATGTTTGCTGCTGGCACTACGATGGGTTAATGCCTGCTGCAACAGCTCCTGATGATTAAAAGTGTAGCCCAGCTTCCGTTGAAGCCGATTAATTACGATGGGGTTCATGCGATACCAATAAATAAATGCGTCAACAATTCAGCACACGAAACAGACCTGATATACATGGCTCTGCTAACTGCTTCGCTGCAGTTTCAGTTTACCGGTATATGGGGACCAACGCTGTTTCGTGTGCCGTGGCAACCTGGAGATGCCAACCTTAAACTTCGGGGGAATATTCTATACACAACGACGGGGGATGTCGTTAGTCACGGGAGATTTATCTCATAAATAATTCACGTTGTCGCCATAACGGCGACAACGTGAACGAAGATAAGCTATTAATGGATGCCGCCAATACGACTTAAGCGCACACCAGTCGGCCATTCGCCTTCTTGCTTATCGAAACTCATCCAGATAGCCGTTGCCCGACCGACCAGATTCGCTTCCGGCACAAAGCCCCAGTAACGGCTGTCCGCGCTGTTGTCGCGGTTGTCACCCATCATGAAGTATTGACCCGGCGGAACAATCCAGGTTGCCAGTTGTTGTCCTGGCTGCTGGTAATACATCCCCACCTGATCCTGCGCAATCGGCACGGTCAGGATACGATGCGTTACATCGCCCAGTGTCTCTTTACGTTCAGAAAGACGAATTCCATTTTCTTTGGTTTCGTTTTTCGGCACCTCAAAGAATCCGCTGGTTGCTTCCCCGCCGTTACGACGCGAGAAGGTCTGAACGAAATCGCTCGGTTCCACGTTTGAGTAGGTGACCGGCAGCGCGTTTTCACACGCCTGACCGGAACTGCATCCCGGTTGAATAGTCACCTCTTTCGCAACCGGATCGTAAGTGACTTTATCGCCCGGTAAACCCACCGCACGCTTGATGTAATCAAGCTTTGGATCTTCCGGGTATTTAAAGACCACGATATCGCCACGTTTCGGATGACCGGTTTCGATCAGCGTTTTCTGGTAGATAGGATCTTTAATGCCGTAAGCAAACTTCTCTACCAGAATAAAGTCACCGATTAACAGAGTCGGCATCATCGAACCTGACGGGATCTGGAACGGTTCATAAATAAACGAACGCACAATCAATACGATAGCCAGCACCGGAAATACAGAAGCGCCGGTTTCGAGCCAACCTGGCTTCGGCGCAACTTTTTTCAGCGTTGCTTTATCCAGTGAGTCCCCGGCAGCTGCTTGTGCTGCTGCCTGACGTTCCCGCCGTTTAGGTGCGAAAAAGAATTTATCCACGCACCACAAAATGCCCGTCACCAGTGTGGCAATCACCAGAATCAGGGCAAACATATTCGCCATGCCAACTCCTAATGGTTATTTGTTGTCTTTGCCGACGTGCAGAATGGCGAGGAACGCTTCCTGCGGCAGTTCGACGTTACCGATCTGCTTCATGCGTTTCTTACCTTCTTTCTGCTTCTGCAGCAGCTTTTTCTTACGGCTGATATCGCCGCCATAACATTTAGCCAGTACGTTTTTACGCAGCTGTTTCACGGTGGAACGCGCAATGATGTGCGTTCCAATCGCAGCCTGAATGGCGATATCAAACTGCTGGCGGGGGATCAGATCTTTCATCTTCTCCACCAGCTCGCGACCACGGTTTTGCGAATTATCACGGTGGGTGATCAACGCCAGCGCATCAACACGTTCACCGTTGATTAAAACGTCAACACGCACCATGTCGGACGCCTGGAAGCGTTTGAAGTTGTAATCCAAAGACGCATAACCACGCGAGGTAGATTTCAGGCGATCGAAGAAGTCGAGTACCACTTCCGCCATAGGGATCTCATACGTCAGTGCCACCTGGTTACCGTGATAAACCATGTTGGTCTGTACGCCGCGTTTTTCTACGCATAGCGTAATGACGTTACCAAGATACGCCTGCGGCAGCAGCATGTGACACTCTGCTATCGGTTCGCGCAATTCATAGATGTTATTCACCGCTGGCAGCTTGGATGGGCTGTCGACGTAGATAACTTCTTTCGCCGTAGTTTCTACTTCATACACTACTGTCGGAGCGGTAGTAATCAGGTCAAGGTCGTACTCGCGTTCCAGACGTTCCTGAATGATCTCCATGTGCAGCAGGCCGAGGAAGCCGCAGCGGAAACCAAAGCCCAGCGCCGTGGAGCTTTCTGGCTCATAGAACAATGAGGCATCGTTCAGGCTAAGTTTGCCCAGCGCATCGCGGAAGGCTTCATAGTCGTCAGAACTTACCGGAAACAAACCGGCGTAAACCTGCGGTTTGACTTTTTTAAATCCTGGCAGCGCCTTTTCTGCCGGATTACGCGCCAGCGTTAAGGTGTCACCGACTGGTGCGCCGTGGATATCTTTAATCGCACATACCAACCAGCCTACTTCGCCACATTTCAGTTCTGTACGGTCAACTTGCTTCGGCGTGAAAATACCCAGACGGTCGGCGTTATAAGTCTGCCCGGTACTCATGACTTTCACTTTGTCGCCCTTACGCAGGGTGCCGTTTTTAATACGGATAAGTGAGACAACGCCCAGGTAGTTGTCGAACCAGGAGTCGATAATCAGAGCCTGCAACGGGCCTTCCGGATCGCCTTCCGGCGGTGGGATGTCGCGCACCAGACGTTCAAGAACGTCCTGCACACCAACGCCGGTTTTCGCCGAGCAACGCACTGCGTCGGTGGCGTCGATACCAACGATATCTTCAATTTCTTCCGCCACGCGTTCCGGATCGGCTGCCGGTAAGTCAATCTTATTCAGTACCGGCACCACTTCAAGATCCATTTCCATTGCGGTGTAGCAGTTTGCCAGGGTTTGCGCTTCTACGCCCTGCCCGGCGTCAACCACCAGCAATGCACCTTCACAAGCGGCCAGCGAACGCGATACTTCATAAGAGAAGTCCACATGACCCGGGGTGTCGATAAAGTTAAGTTGATAGGTTTCGCCATCGGACGCTTTATAGTCCAGCGTCACGCTCTGCGCTTTGATAGTTATGCCACGCTCACGCTCAAGATCCATGGAATCGAGAACCTGTGCCTCCATTTCACGGTCAGACAGGCCACCGCAGATCTGGATAATACGGTCAGACAGCGTCGATTTACCGTGGTCAATGTGAGCTATGATCGAAAAGTTACGTATATTCTTCATAAAGTATGATTATTGTGCCTTAATGCCCGGTTAACCAGGCTTTTAGAAGTCGCTGTTCTGAGCTTAACGTCTGTATTAATAGAAACGCCGCATTCTACACTACAACATTGAGGCGAGGAAATGTTCATACCGTATGGATTGTGGTATCTGGAAACGTCCTCGCATTTGTTATGCAAAATACAACAAAGCCAGTGAAATCACTGGCTCGCGTCTTCCGAAGATGTTTCAAATCGCACAAGGCCAGGCGGCAATGCCACACTTAAAATGACAGGTTGCCACTCTGCCCGGGCAGCAAACTTACGTGAGAATCCACGCGCAATGAGGAATCCGCCAACGCCGCCGAGAATCGCACCACATAATGCTGCAATATCTGAAGCAAAGAGTAGCTGAAATAACGAAGCGATGAAGAATAATCCCACCAACGGCGACATATAAACCAGTAATGCGGAGCTGAGCAGGCTGCCTTCGGCGATTCCTAATTCCACTTTTTGCCCCGGCACTAACGGTTCATCACAGGGTACGACGATGGTATGCGTGGTTTGCGGGCCAAGTTTATTTAACACGCGGCTACCGCAACCAGCACGGGAAGCACAGCTGCTACATGAGGCTTTGACATCACAACTGACCAGCGCCTGCCCGTTTTTCCAGGAGACAACAGTGGCCCACTCTTTAATCATTGCCCTGCCCCAAACTTAATATTCTCGGCAATGCGCTTCGCCGTTTGCGGTGGCAGTTCACCAACAATGGTGATTTCGGCGTTATCACGTACGCTGGTACTGACGGTTCTGCGTCCGGTGCGCAACATCTGGTCGGTGCTCGATGGCGTAGCACGGTTTACGTTTACCGAGAAGCTGAATAATCCGTCGGAATAGAGACGTGATTCGATAGGCATGTTGTCCATCGTCGGTAACGAACGCCGACTGCTGGAGACTTCACTAAAGCCCTGCGGCAACCAGGTTGGAGTCCAGTTAAATTTGGCTTTTTCACCCACAGGTACAGAAAGCAGCGGTGGCAAGTTCGCTTTCGCCAGCGTCTGCATACTGCTGCTGATATCCTGATTGACGTTGAAAGCAATCACACGGAATTGTTCCAGCGTTTCACCATCACGATCAAGGAGATCTACCCGCATCGGTAATTTCGATTCGGTATCCATCCATACGATGTAGCTGTAGCGTGTGCCATCACGAGCTACTACGCGGATTACCTCACATAAGCGGTCGGCAATACGCGTACGCCCCACGGAGATAAAGTCGTAGTATGGAGAAAGACGTTTGAAATCGGTATAGATGAGCGATGGCAGAGAATCAACAATGTAATCGCCATTAAGTGTGAACGGTTCAAGACCCGGTTCAAAATAGCTGATTTCATTGCCGCGCTGTACCACTTCCCGGCGCGGGCCATCCATTTGCAACAACTGTGCAAGAGGACGGTTATCGAGGCGTGCATGTCGATAACGCAGAGACTCAACACCTTGTTTATTGATGCTGATGAATGACAGCTCGTAATTCAGTGACTGGCTAGCCAGGTTCATCTGCTGTAATAACGCCCCGGACGCAGGGGTGGCCGAGGCGTTAGCAGAGAATAACAGGCTACCTGTCACTAATGACATGGCAAACCAAAGTTGCTTCATTACTGCGATTGCGTTCCTAAAGTTTGAATTCCTGGCACCTGTACAGCGGCTTGCTGTGTCTGGGCCTGCTCAAACTGAAGCTGTTCGGAGTGGAGTCGACGTTGCAGTTCGTAATCCTGCAACATGGCATTAATGCGACGACGCTGCTCCTGTACCTGCTGCTGTTGACCATTGTTCGTAGTCGCTTCAGAAGGCACTCCCAGACTTACCGGACTGGCTTTACCCATCATCGGCAGAGTATTAAATACCGGAGTTTCGGGCTGCTGGGACGTTTCAGATTGTCCATTATAGTGCTGGACGCCAACGATAACTGCAAGCGATACACACGCCGCTACGCCCATTTGGGTAAGCTGTGCCGCCCACGGACGGACTTTCTGCCAGAATGGCATTTTCTGCCATTGATGCGGTGCAGGCTGAGCCTCTGGGATCAATGTCGTCGGTTGACGTACTGGCTCTTCTTCAATGGCAGCCATCACGCGGGAAGAGATATCGAAATGAAGTACCTCGGGAGTATCACCCCGCATAGAGTCACGGATTAAGTGATAGTTTTCCCAGGTTTTCTGCATTTCCGGGTTGTGAGCCAGTTCGTTAAGCAGCTCACTATCCAGCGTTTCGCCATCCATTAAAGCGGAAAGTTGTTCTTTCTGCATGCCTAATACCCTTATCCAGTATCCCGCTATCGTCAACGCCTGATAAGCGGTTGAACTTTATTATCAATAGCTTCCCTCGCACGGAAGATACGTGAACGCACCGTACCCACCGGACAATCCATGATAGCGGCTATCTCTTCATAGCTCAGGCCATCCAGCTCCCGCAAGGTTATTGCCATGCGTAAATCTTCCGGGAGGGACTCAATAGTTCGGAAAACTATCTGTCTCAGTTCTTCTGACAACATTAAGTTCTCAGGGTTCGAAATTTCTTTCAGCGCGCCGCCACTTTCGAAGTTTTCAGCTTCAATGGCATCCACATCACTGGAAGGTGGACGACGCCCCTGAGCAACCAGGTAATTTTTTGCCGTATTAACAGCAATCCGATACAGCCATGTATAAAAAGCACTATCTCCCCGGAACGAATCCAGCGCACGATAGGCTTTAATAAAAGCTTCTTGTACCACATCGGGAACATCACCCGACGGCACATAGCGGGAAACCAGACTCGCCACCTTATGCTGATAGCGCACTACCAGTAAGTTAAAGGCTTTCTGATCTCCCTTCTGGACCCGCTCAACCAGGACCTGGTCCGTTAACTGCTCGCTCATCCGAGGTAAAATCTCCCCAAACCAAATTTCCACGCGCTATCGAAACGCCACTCCATTAGCTGCAATTTGAGCAAGCAAAGGGTTAGAGTGTCTCGTTTTTGTAAAGTTCCGTAACGCATCTGTTTTTGTTTGTCATGCTGTAGACGGATCATTATCTATCATTATAAGTCTACAGAATCTGAATAACGCATTATCTGTGTAGAAATGCCCATTTAACTGCCTGAAGAGTAACCCAACGGCCTTTTTATTTCACCACCTAATCCTCCGCCGACGAGCAACTTCTCTTTTTCCCGTCTTCCTGAATCAACATGTTTAGCCCTTGTAACAAACATCAAAATAACAGATGTTTAATTGTACAACATGATGCTATGCTGGCCGAACGGTGTTTAGTAAATTAAACAATCAAAATGAATATTTCCCCTGAACATTCTTGTGATGTGTTGATTATTGGTAGCGGTGCCGCCGGGCTTTCACTGGCGCTACGTCTGGCGGATAAGCATCAAGTCATCGTTCTAAGTAAAGGTCAAGTTACAGAAGGCTCGACGTTTTACGCCCAGGGCGGAATTGCCGCCGTGTTTGATGAAACTGACAGCATCGATTCCCATGTGGAAGATACCTTAATTGCTGGTGCCGGAATTTGCGATCGCCATGCAGTTGAATTTGTTGCCAGCAATGCGCGTTCCTGCGTGCAATGGTTGATCGACCAGGGGGTGTTGTTTGATACCCACGTTCGGCCAAATGGCGAAGAGAGCTACCATCTGACCCGTGAAGGTGGACATAGTCACCGTCGTATTCTTCATGCCGCCGACGCCACTGGTAAAGAAGTAGAAACCACGCTGGTGAGCAAGGCGCAGAACCATCCGAATATTCGCGTGCTGGAACGCAGCAACGCAGTCGATCTGATTATTTCTGACAAAATTGGTCTGCCGGGTACGCGGCGGGTTGTTGGCGCGTGGGTATGGAATCGCAATAAAGAAGCGGTAGAAACCTGCCACGCAAAAGCGGTAGTGCTGGCAACCGGAGGCGCATCGAAAGTTTATCAGTATACCACCAATCCTGATATATCCTCCGGCGATGGTATTGCCATGGCCTGGCGCGCGGGTTGCCGGGTTGCTAATCTTGAATTTAATCAGTTCCACCCTACCGCACTGTATCATCCACAGGCTCGAAATTTCCTGTTAACGGAAGCTTTACGTGGCGAAGGCGCTTATTTGAAACGCCCGGACGATACACGATTTATGCCCGATTTTGATGATCGCGGCGAACTGGCACCGCGCGATATTGTTGCTCGTGCTATTGATCACGAAATGAAGCACCTCGGCGCGGATTGTATGTTCCTCGATATCAGCCATAAACCTGCGGATTTTATTCGTCAGCATTTCCCGATGATTTATGAAAAGTTATTGGGACTGGGTATTGATCTCACGAAAGAGCCTGTCCCAATAGTGCCCGCTGCGCACTACACCTGCGGTGGCGTGATGGTAGATGATTATGGGCGTACCGACGTTGATGGCCTGTATGCCATTGGTGAAGTCAGCTATACAGGATTACATGGCGCTAACCGAATGGCCTCTAACTCATTGCTGGAGTGTCTGGTCTACGGCTGGTCGGCAGCGGAAGATATTGCAAAGCGTATGCCCTATGTGCGCGGCGTCAGTACGTTACCGCCGTGGGATGAAAGCCGCGTTGAGAATCCTGATGAACTGGTGGTGATTCAACATAACTGGCATGAGTTACGCCTGTTTATGTGGGATTACGTGGGCATTGTACGCACAACAAAGCGCCTGGAGCGCGCCCTGCGGCGGATCAATATGTTGCAGCAGGAGATAGATGAATATTATGCTCACTTCCGTGTGTCGAATAATTTGCTGGAGCTGCGTAATCTGGTGCAGGTTGCCGAGTTGATTGTTCGCTGCGCGATAATGCGCAAAGAGAGTCGGGGCTTGCATTACACGCTGGATTACCCGGAGCTACTCGCGCATTCCGGTCCGTCGATTCTCACCCCCGGCAATCATTACATAAACAGATAAAAAGCCTGGGTCAGCGCCGTATACGCTTCGGAATAGTTCTGGTCTGGCCCACGAATCACTAAGCGATCGCTAAAACACTCCCCCGCCTGTGGGGAGAATGCCAGCAGCACCCGATGCGGCAGTCGCGCTTCGTTTTCCGCCACATCCGTCCGTAAACGTAAATGCCAGCCCATATTTAACGCCAGTTCAGTAAAACCATTACCGACCTGTTCTGGCAGCACCACGCAGAAAAATCCCTCTTCGGTAATGCATTCTGCCGCGCAAGTGAGCAACGTCTGGTGATCAAGTGTAGTGGTATAGCGCGCCTGCTCCCGCTGTGGTGTTGCGCACTCTACTCCCTGCTGATAATACGGCGGGTTGCTGATAATTAAATCAAAACGCGCAGACTGCTGGGTAATCCACTGCTGAATATCCACCGTATGGACGTTAATCCGCTCTGCCCACGGGGACTGCGCGATATTTTCCTGCGCCTGGGCAGCCGCTTCATTTTCAATTTCAACCGCATCGATTATCACGCCATCATCGGTGCGCTGCGCCAGCATCAAAGCCAATAAGCCGCTACCGCTGCCGATATCAAGGCAGCGTTTTACCCCAGCCACAGGAGCCCATGCGCCCAGCAAAATTCCATCCGTTCCCACTTTCATTGCACAGCGATCGTGTGCGACAAAAAACTGTTTAAAAGTAAATCCATTACGACGAAGCACGGATGTAGACTGTGACATGAAAATAAAACCTTGCTGGAAAAACGGCGATAGCGCCGGGTAAGAACAATACCTGAGAAGCGATATCCATACAAACAGATGAAGATTGCAGCCGTAACGTCTATAATCAGCGCCCCACACAGAGGTAGAACATGACTGTAACGACTTTTTCCGAACTTGAACTCGACGAAAGCCTGCTGGAAGCACTCCATGATAAAGGTTTCACTCGCCCGACCGCCATTCAGGCTGCCGCCATTCCGCCTGCGCTCGATGGCCGTGATGTACTCGGTTCTGCGCCGACAGGCACCGGTAAAACGGCGGCGTATCTGCTGCCAGCGTTGCAGCACCTGCTCGATTTCCCGCGTAAGAAATCCGGTCCGCCGCGTATTTTGATCCTCACCCCAACTCGCGAACTGGCGATGCAGGTGGCCGATCATGCCCGCGAACTGGCGAAACATACGCATCTGGATATTGCCACCATCACCGGTGGCGTGGCTTATATGAACCACGCAGAAGTGTTCAGCGAAAACCAGGACATCGTGGTCGCCACAACTGGTCGTCTGCTGCAGTATATAAAAGAAGAGAACTTCGATTGCCGCGCGGTTGAAACGCTGATCCTCGACGAAGCAGACCGTATGCTGGATATGGGTTTCGCCCAGGATATCGAACATATTGCTGGCGAAACTCGCTGGCGTAAACAAACCCTGCTCTTCTCGGCAACGCTGGAAGGCGATGCTATTCAGGATTTTGCTGAGCGTCTGCTCGAAGATCCGGTGGAAGTTTCTGCGAATCCGTCCACCCGTGAGCGCAAAAAGATTCATCAGTGGTATTACCGCGCCGATGATCTTGAGCATAAAACTGCGTTGCTGGTGCATCTGTTAAAACAGCCGGAAGCGACTCGCTCAATTGTCTTTGTGCGTAAGCGTGAGCGTGTGCATGAACTGGCAAACTGGCTGCGCGAAGCGGGCATCAACAACTGCTATCTCGAAGGTGAGATGGTGCAAGGCAAACGCAACGAAGCGATCAAACGCCTGACCGAAGGCCGCGTTAACGTACTGGTTGCAACTGATGTTGCCGCGCGTGGTATCGACATTCCGGATGTCAGCCACGTCTTTAACTTCGATATGCCGCGCAGTGGCGATACTTATTTGCACCGTATCGGGCGTACCGCTCGCGCTGGCCGTAAAGGCACCGCAATTTCACTGGTTGAAGCTCATGACCATCTGCTGCTGGGCAAAGTTGGCCGTTATATTGAAGAGCCAATTAAAGCTCGCGTAATTGATGAGTTACGCCCGAAAACGCGTGCGCCAAGCGAGAAACAGACCGGCAAGCCATCGAAAAAAGTGTTGGCAAAACGCGCCGAGAAGAAAAAGGCTAAAGAGAAAGAGAAGCCACGGGTGAAAAAACGCCATCGCGATACCAAAAATATTGGTAAGCGCCGCAAACCAAGCGGAACGGGCGTGCCGCCGCAAACGACAGAAGAGTAATCATAATGCCGGGTTTAAGCCCGGTATTAAAAGTGCAGGCAAACGCAAAATTGCCTGATGCGCTACGCTTATCAGGCCTACGAAACTCATGCAATGTATTGAATTTGCACAATTTTGTAGGCCGGATAAGGCGTTCACGCCGCATCCGGCATGAACAAAGCGCATTTGTCGACAAGTTGAATGCCGGGTTTAATCCCGGCATTTTTTTATCCCGCCAAAAAACACTCTTCAACACACTGAATAAAAATGTGCATCGCCGGGCTAACCGCTTTTCCGGCATGGTGAGCGCACATTGCCGTAATGGTCTGCGACGGTTCGCCAAAGGGTAATTCAATTAATTCTCCGCACTCCAGCTCTTTTGCTACCGCAAAGCGCGGTAAGTAGCTGACTCCGATATTTGCTGCGACACATCGCTTGATACTTTCAATGCTTATAAGCTCAATGGTGCTTTCCACCGTGATCCGCCGCTGACGCAGCGTGCTTTCAAATATCTGGCGGAAGACACATTGCGGTTCGTTAATAATAAAGCTACAGGCGTTATGTCTTCCCGGCTCAGTAAAATCGACATCTTCAATATGCGGCGAAGCCACCAGCACCAACGATTGTTCACCTAACTCTCGTCGGTTCAGAGCATCATCATTCCCTACGCGATAAAAGACACCGACATCGGCCTCATCATTCAGCAGTGCATCACGGATCACGTAGCAGTTCAGCGACTGCAACGATAAACGTACTTTGGGTGCGCGTTGCCGAAAACGCTGCAACACCTGCGGCATTCGGTAAGAGAGTAGCGTTTCACCTGAAACAACGCGCAGCTCTCCGTCCGGATCCGACTCTTTTTTGGCAGCCTCGCGTAGCGTATCCATCACTCTGGTGAGTTCATAAATGTGCGGCAGCAGCTTTTTTCCTTCGCGAGTGAGGCACATCCGTCGGCCAATTTTCTCAAACAACTGAACCGAGAACTCCTGTTCAAGCTGCTGAATATGAAAAGTAACCGTCGATTGTGTACAGCACAATTTTTGCGAAGCTCGCAAAAAGGCCCCCTCTTCCACCACGGTTTTAAGCGTAATAAAGCGGCGCAGATCCATAACCCCAAACCTATCGAAAATATCGAATTTAGAATGTAAAAACATTCATTTTTTTAAATGTTTCATGTCGGGTACTGTCTATCAAAACAAAGGAGATAACAAGTGACACCGACCCTATTAAGTGCTTTCTGGACCTACACCCTGATTACAGCCCTCACGCCTGGACCGAACAATATTCTCGCTCTGAGTTCAGCCACGTCGCATGGGGTTCGTCAGAGTTCCCGCGTGCTGGCAGGGATGAGTCTGGGATTTTTAATCGTCATGTTGCTGTGTGCGGGAATTTCGTTTTCACTGGCTGTTATCGATCCGGCAGTAGTGCATTTGTTGAGTTGGGCGGGGGCAGCATATATTGTCTGGCTGGCGTGGAAAATCGCTACCAGTCCAACAAAAGAAGACGGACTTCAGGCAAAACCGATCAGTTTTTGGGCCAGCTTTGCTTTGCAGTTTGTGAACGTCAAAATTATTTTGTACGGCATTACGGCACTGTCGACGTTTGTTCTGCCGCAAACACAGGCGTTAAGCTGGGTAGTTGGCGTCAGCGTTTTGCTGGCGATGATTGGGACGTTTGGCAATGTGTGTTGGGCGCTGGCGGGACATCTGTTTCAGCGATTGTTTAACCGCTATGGCCGTCAGTTGAATATCGTGCTGGCGCTGTTGCTGGTCTATTGTGCGGTACGCATTTTCTATTGAAAGACAAAAGAAAAGCGGAAGAGGTCACCCTCTTCCGCTTAATAACTTGCTACTTAAGCCTTACAGGCTTTCAGTAAAGGTACGAGCGATAACGTCGCGCTGCTGTTCCGGAGTCAGAGAGTTGAAGCGAACTGCATAACCGGATACACGGATGGTCAGCTGCGGATATTTTTCCGGATGCTTAACTGCATCTTCCAGAGTTTCACGACGCAGAACGTTTACGTTCAGGTGCTGGCCACCTTCAACGCGAACTTCTGGTTTAACTTCTACTGGAACTTCACGGTATTCAATGTCACCCAGTTTGCTTACTGCAACCACTTCGTCTTCTGCAAAACCTGCTTTCGCAACGATGCAACGCGCTTCGCCTTTTTCGCTGTCCAGCAGCCAGAAAGAGTTCAGCAGATCGTCATTAGCGGCTTTAGTAATCTGGATACCTGTAATCATGTGATGCCTCCCCGGCAAATTATTTGATTTGATTAGCCTGTCGCGGCCAATTGGTAAAACCATTGTTGCTTGAGTGTATATATACTCCTCAAACACCCTTGATTCTTTGATTTAAATCAATAAAAACCACACATCAAATGTGGTCGTAAATGGATTTTATTGTTTTACATCAACTTATACGAGTGTGGAATTTTACCAATTTACATTTTTTTGCACTCGTTTATGGCTAAAAAATGAGCTTGATTTTGTTCTGTAGAAAGAAGCAGTTAAGCTAGGCGGATTGAAGATCCGCAGGAGAGCGAGATGACTAACCAATTAACCTGGCATGACGTGCTGGCTGAAGAAAAGCAGCAACCCTATTTTCTTAACACCCTCCAGACCGTTGCCAGCGAGCGGCAGTCCGGGATAACCATCTACCCACCACAAAAAGATGTCTTTAACGCCTTTCGCTTTACTGAACTGGGCGATGTCAAAGTGGTGATCCTCGGTCAGGATCCTTACCACGGCCCCGGACAAGCGCACGGTCTGGCATTTTCCGTTCGCCCAGGCATTGCTATACCGCCTTCTCTACTGAATATGTACAAAGAGCTGGAAAATACCCTTCCAGGCTTTACTCGCCCGACACATGGCTATCTTGAAAGCTGGGCACGTCAAGGGGTTCTCCTGCTCAACACCGTATTGACGGTGCGCGCAGGCCAGGCACATTCCCACGCCAGCCTCGGCTGGGAAACGTTTACTGATAAAGTCATCAGCCTGATTAATCAGCATCGTGAAGGCGTGGTGTTTTTGTTGTGGGGATCACATGCGCAAAAGAAAGGGGCGATTATAGATAAGCAACGCCATCACGTGCTGAAAGCGCCACATCCGTCACCGCTTTCGGCGCATCGTGGATTCTTTGGCTGCAACCATTTTGTGCTGGCAAATCAGTGGCTGGTACAACGTGGCGAGACGCCGATTGACTGGATGCCAGTATTACCGGCAGAGAGTGAGTAATTGACGGAAAAATACCGGATGGCAGAATTGCCATCCGGCTGATTTATCAGGCTTTATTCTGACGCCACCATTCGCCAAGCAGCACACCAGTTGCGACAGAGATATTCAGCCCGGCAACGTTGCCAGTACCGTCAATCTTCACGCGCAGATCGTTCGGATCGCGTGCGGCATCCGGTAATCCTTCATATTCCTGACCCAGCACCAGCACCATTTTCGCTGGCAGACTGGTTTTGAACAGCGGTTTACCCTGTTCGCTGGAAGTGGTTACCACGGTGTAACCCGCCTGACGGAAATCATCCAGCACATTAACAATGTTGTCGCCGGTAATCGGCTGAACGTGCTCTGCGCCGCCTTCTGCGGTACGGATTGCCGCACCCGATTCCAGCAACGCCGCATCCTGCACCACAACGCCTTTCACGCCAAAGTGCGCGCAGCTACGCATCATGCCACCCAGGTTATGCGGGTTAGATTCGTTTTCCAGCGCCAGTACGCAATCCTGCGCGCCAGCCTGGCTTACCCACTGCTGTACGGTTGTGCCGTTACGCTTTTTGATCAGGAAGCAAACGCCACCGTGATGTTCCGTGCCTGATGCTTTTGTCAGTTCCGCTTCATCCACTACATGGTACGCTTTGCGGTTTGCCGCCATCCAGCGCAATGCTTCTTTAAAACGTGGCGTTACGCTCTGGATAAACCAGGCGCGAACAATCGCTTCCGGACGGCTCTGGAACAGTGCCTGACATGCATTTTCGCCGTAGACGCGGGTTTCTTCCGCACGCTGACGACGCAACACTTCCGGATCAATAAAACTTTTACCACTGATGCCACCGTGATCGGCCTTTTCCGGCGTCTCATCACCCGGCGCGCGGGAAACCGTGCGCCACGGCGAATCTTCCCACTTGCGGTCACGGGGCTGACTCTGTTTGTCATCGCGGGCGGGGCGACGGCCACCGTCAGCACGAGATTTTCCTGGACGCCCGCCCCCTTTCCCGGTGCGCGGGTTGTGGGTACGTTTATCAGAATCATCATCACTGCGGACATACATCACTTTGACCTTGCCGCTTTTACCTTTCATTTCATCGTTCATGCTTTTCTCCACCAGCGCTGCGCGAAGCGCGCAGATTACCCGAAGTGCGCGCGGTTCGCCATGATTTCGTACCAAAGCCTGCGACTATCATACCTATTGAATAAAACAGATTGTTGTCTGGAACATTGCCTTTGATAATATGTAACATATTAGAAACATACCGGCGTCATTGCCGATAAGTCTCCTTACTCATCCCGAGGTTAGTTATGAATACCGTTTGTACCCATTGTCAGGCCATCAATCGCATTCCCGACGATCGGATCGAAGATGCGGCAAAATGTGGACGCTGCGGTCACGACCTGTTTGACGGAGAGGTGATTAATGCGACAGGTGAAACACTCGACAAATTGCTGAAAGACGATCTGCCTGTAGTGATCGACTTCTGGGCGCCGTGGTGCGGCCCTTGCCGTAACTTCGCGCCGATTTTTGAAGATGTTGCGCAAGAGCGTAGCGGTAAAGTGCGTTTTGTAAAAGTGAATACCGAAGCCGAACGTGAATTAAGCAGCCGCTTTGGTATTCGTAGCATTCCGACGATCATGATTTTCAAAAATGGTCAGGTTGTTGACATGCTTAACGGCGCTGTGCCGAAAGCGCCGTTCGATAGCTGGTTGAACGAATCTCTTTAATCTTGCCGGGGCGCATCTTGTGCCCCGTTTTCTCCTCTGCGACAATGGCGGTTTTTCGACGCTCTCTCTCATGACCGAAAACGCTGTTCTCCAGTTACGCGCCGAACGTATTGCACGCGCAACGCGTCCTTTTCTTGCCCGTGGTAATCGCGTTCGTCGTTGCCAACGCTGTCTTTTGCCAGAGAAACTTTGCCTCTGTTCGACAATCACCCCAACTGAAGCAAAAAGCCGTTTTTGTTTGCTGATGTTCGATACCGAGCCAATGAAGCCCAGCAATACCGGACGTTTAATTGCTGATATCTTGCCGGATACTGTCGCGTTTCAATGGTCGCGTACCGAACCCTCGCAAGATTTGCTGGATCTGGTACAAAACCCGGATTATCAGCCAATGGTGGTTTTTCCTGCCTCGTATGCCGGCGAGCAACGGGAAGTCATCTTCTCGCCGCCTTCCGGTAAGCCGCCGCTGTTTATTATGCTCGATGGCACCTGGCCGGAAGCACGCAAGATGTTTCGTAAAAGTCCGTATCTGGATAATTTCCCGGTTATTTCCGTCGATCTTTCCCGGCTTTCTGCCTATCGCCTGCGTGAAGCCCAGGCCGAAGGCCAATATTGTACTGCCGAAGTAGCCATCGCACTTTTAGATATGGCAGGCGATACCGAAGCAGCAACGGGCTTAGGCGAGCATTTCACTCGTTTTAAAACGCGCTATCTGGCAGGAAAAACGCAACATCTGGGTAGCATCACAGCAGAACTGTTAGAAAGCGTTTAAAATCATTCGGTCACTTCTGCGGGAGACCGGTATGAGTCAGCGAGGACTGGAAGCACTACTGCGACCAAAATCGATTGCGGTAATTGGCGCATCGATGAAACCCAATCGCGCAGGTTACCTGATGATGCGTAACCTGCTGGCGGGAGGCTTTAACGGACCGGTACTCCCGGTGACGCCAGCCTGGAAAGCGGTGTTGGGTGTGTTGGCCTGGCCGGATATTGCCAGCTTACCCTTTACACCCGACCTTGCGGTTTTATGTACCAATGCCAGCCGTAATCTTGCTCTTCTGGAAGAGCTCGGCGAGAAAGGCTGTAAAACCTGCATTATTCTTTCCGCCCCGGCATCGCAACACGAAGATCTCCGCGCCTGCGCCTTGCGCCATAACATGCGCCTGCTAGGACCAAACAGTCTGGGCTTACTGGCTCCCTGGCAAGGGTTGAATGCCAGCTTTTCGCCTGTGCCGATTAAACGCGGCAAGCTGGCGTTTATTTCGCAATCGGCTGCCGTCTCCAACACCATCCTCGACTGGGCGCAACAGCGTGAGATGGGCTTTTCCTACTTTATTGCGCTCGGCGACAGCCTGGATATCGACGTTGATGAATTGCTCGACTATCTGGCGCGGGACAGTAAAACCAGCGCCATCCTGCTCTATCTCGAACAGTTAAGCGACGCGCGACGCTTTGTTTCGGCAGCCCGTAGTGCCTCGCGCAATAAACCGATTCTGGTGATTAAAAGCGGACGTAGCCCGGCGGCTCAACGTCTGTTGAACACCACGGCAGGAATGGATCCGGCGTGGGATGCGGCTATTCAGCGTGCCGGTTTGTTGCGGGTACAGGACACCCACGAACTGTTTTCGGCGGTGGAAACCCTTAGCCATATGCGCCCGCTGCGTGGCGATCGCCTGATGATTATCAGCAACGGTGCTGCGCCTGCCGCGCTGGCGCTGGATGCCTTATGGTCACGTAATGGCAAGCTGGCAACGCTAAGCGAAGAAACCTGCCAGAAACTGCGCGATGCACTGCCAGGACATGTGGCAATCTCTAACCCGCTCGATCTGCGCGATGACGCCAGCAGCGAGCATTATGTCAAAACGCTGGATATTCTTTTTCACAGCCAGGATTTTGATGCGCTGATGGTTATTCATTCGCCCAGCGCCGCAGCGCCCGCAACAGAAAGTGCGCAAGCATTAATTGAAGCGGTAAAACATCACCCTCGCAGCAAGTATGTATCTCTGCTGACGAACTGGTGTGGAGAACACTCCTCGCAAGAGGCACGACGCTTATTCAGCGAAGCCGGGCTGCCGACCTATCGAACACCGGAAGGTACTATTACCGCTTTTATGCATATGGTGGAGTACCGACGTAATCAGAAGCAACTACGCGAAACGCCGGCGCTGCCCAGCAATCTGACCTCTAATACCGCAAAAGCGCATATTCTGCTACAGCAAGCCATTGCTGAAGGAGCGACATCACTCGATACCCATGAAGTTCAGCCCATCCTGCAAGCGTATGGCATGAACACGCTTCCCACCTGGATTGCCACTGACAGCACCGAAGCTGTACATATTGCCGAACAGATTGGTTATCCGGTGGCGCTTAAGTTGCGCTCGCCGGATATTCCGCATAAATCAGAAGTTCAGGGCGTGATGCTCTATTTGCGTACGGCTAGTGAAGTCCAGCAAGCCGCGAACGCTATTTTCGATCGGGTAAAAATGGCCTGGCCGCAGGCGCGTATTCACGGCCTTTTAGTGCAAAGTATGGCTAACCGTGCAGGTGCTCAGGAGTTGCGCGTAGTCGTCGAGCACGATCCGGTTTTCGGGCCGTTGATCATGCTGGGTGAAGGCGGTGTGGAGTGGCGTCCTGAAGATCAAGCCGTCGTCGCACTGCCGCCGCTGAATATGAACCTGGCCCGCTATCTGGTTATTCAGGGGATCAAAAGTAAAAAGATTCGTGCTCGCAGTGCACTGCGTCCACTCGACGTCGCGGGCTTAAGCCAGTTACTGGTGCAGGTTTCCAACCTGATTGTCGATTGCCCGGAAATTCAGCGTCTGGATATTCATCCTTTGCTGGCTTCCGGCAGTGAATTTACCGCGCTGGATGTCACGCTGGATATTGCGCCTTTTGAAGGCGATAACGAGAGTCGGCTGGCAGTGCGCCCTTATCCGCATCAGCTGGAAGAGTGGGTAGAATTGAAAAACGGCGAACGTTGCTTGTTCCGCCCGATTTTGCCAGAAGATGAGCCACAGCTTCAGCAATTCATTTCGCGAGTCACCAAAGAAGATCTTTATTACCGCTACTTTAGCGAGATCAACGAATTTACCCATGAAGATTTAGCCAACATGACGCAGATCGACTACGATCGAGAAATGGCTTTTGTGGCGGTACGACGTATTGATCAAACAGAAGAGATCCTCGGTGTCACACGAGCGATCTCTGACCCTGATAACATCGATGCCGAATTTGCCGTACTGGTTCGATCGGATCTCAAAGGATTAGGCTTAGGCCGCCGCTTAATGGAAAAGTTGATTACCTATACGCGAGATCACGGACTGCAACGCCTGAATGGTATTACGATGCCAAACAATCGTGGCATGGTGGCGCTGGCTCGCAAGCTCGGGTTTAACGTTGATATCCAGCTCGAAGAGGGGATCGTTGGGCTTACGCTAAATCTTGCCCAGCGCGAGGAATCATGAGTAAGGTACTGGAAATGTTGACCACTTAATCGGGACTGGTGTTATTATTGCTCGCTTATGTCGTCTGCATTGCACAGAGGACCCTTCAATGAACAGAGAAGAAATGCACTGTGATGTTGTCAAAATTTAAGCGTAATAAACATCAACAACACCTTGCCCAACTACCCAAGATTTCTCAATCAGTTGATGATGTCGATTTCTTTTACGCTCCCGCCGACTTCCGGGAGACGCTGCTGGAAAAAATAGCCAGCGCGAAGCAGCGCATTTGCATTGTTGCCCTGTATCTCGAACAGGATGACGGTGGCAAAGGCATTCTGAACGCGTTGTATGAGGCTAAACGGCAACGTCCGGAACTGGATGTGCGGGTGCTGGTCGACTGGCATCGTGCACAACGTGGACGCATTGGCGCTGCGGCATCTGACACTAACGCTGACTGGTACTGCCGCATGGCGCAGGAAAATCCGGGCGTAGATGTTCCGGTTTATGGCGTTCCAATCAATACCCGTGAAGCCCTTGGTGTTCTGCACTTTAAAGGCTTTATCATCGACGATAGTGTACTTTATAGCGGTGCCAGCCTGAACGATGTTTACCTGCATCAGCACGATAAATATCGCTACGACCGTTATCATCTGATCCGTAACCGTAAGATGTCAGACATTATGTTTGAATGGGTTACACAGAATATTATGAATGGTCGCGGCGTTAATCGTCTGGATGATGTTAATCGCCCAAAAAGTCCGGAAATCAAGAACGACATTCGCCTGTTCCGCCAGGAGCTGCGTGATGCCGCTTATCATTTCCAGGGCGATGCCGACAACGATCAGCTTTCCGTAACGCCGTTGGTAGGTCTGGGGAAATCGAGTCTGTTGAACAAGACCATTTTCCATCTTATGCCTTGTGCCGAGCAGAAACTAACCATCTGCACCCCCTACTTCAACCTGCCAGCAATCCTTGTGCGCAATATCATCCAGTTGCTGCGCGAAGGGAAAAAGGTCGAAATTATTGTTGGTGATAAAACCGCGAATGACTTCTACATTCCGGAAGATGAACCTTTCAAGATAATTGGCGCACTGCCTTATCTTTATGAGATCAATCTGCGTCGCTTCCTGAGCCGTTTGCAGTATTACGTCAATACTGACCAGTTAGTGGTTCGGTTATGGAAAGATGACGACAACACCTATCACCTGAAAGGGATGTGGGTTGATGATAAATGGATGCTGGTAACCGGTAATAACCTGAACCCACGCGCCTGGCGTCTGGATCTGGAAAACGCCATTTTGATCCACGATCCGCAACTGGAGCTTGCACCACAGCGTGAGAAAGAACTGGAGCTGATCCGCGAGCATACTACCATCGTTAAGCACTACCGCGATCTGCAAAGTATTGCCGATTATCCGGTGAAGGTTCGCAAACTTATCCGCCGTTTGCGCCGTATCCGCATCGACCGATTAATTAGCCGCATCCTGTAATCACAACCCCGTCCTGTACGGGGTTTGTTTTTTGGAGGCCACGTTTTGCGTATTCTTTTTGTCTGTTCGCTATTGTTACTTTCTGGATGCAGCCACATGGCTAACGATAGCTGGAGCGGGCAGGATAAAGCTCAACACTTTATCGCCTCGGCGATGCTTTCTGCCGCCGGAAATGAATACGCACAGCATCAGGGAATGAGCTCTGACCGTAGCGCCACGTTCGGGCTGATGTTCTCTGTAGGGCTGGGCGCGTCAAAAGAACTTTGGGATAGCCGCCCTGAAGGGAGCGGCTGGAGCTGGAAAGATTTTGCCTGGGATATCGCCGGTGCAAGCACCGGCTATACCGTCTGGCAACTGGCGCATCACTAAAGACGCATTCCCTTCCCTTTGCGATGCAATGTTAGTGAAACCAGAAATGCAATAACTGACATAAAGGTGACATACCAGAAGAAGGCTGTTTCCATCCCTACCGATTTCAGCGACAGCGCCACATACTCCGCTGAGCCACCAAATATAGCATTGGCGACTGCATATGACAGACCAACGCCTAATGCACGAACCTGTGCCGGGAACATCTCAGCCTTCAGTATTCCACTGATTGAAGTATAAAAACTCACTATCAGCAGGGCGCACATCACCAGACCAAAAGCGGCATAAGGAGAGGAAACGTTCTGCAATGCTGAAAGAATCGGAACGGTAAAAATGGCTGCCAGAGAACCGAAACATAACATTGAAGTTCGGCGGCCAATCTTATCCGACAGTGCCCCAATGAGCGGCTGGATGAGCATAAATACAAACAGTGCTGCTGTCATAATGCCGCTTGCTACGTTTGCGTGCATTCCCGCAGTATTCACCAGATACTTCTGCATGTAAGTGGTGAAGGTATAGAAACAAAGGGAGCCCGCAGCGGTAAAACCGAGAACCATGATGAATGCTCGGCGATTGCGCCATAATCCTTTCAGAGATCCAGCTTCTTTTAAAGCGCGTGTTTCTTGTTGTGAAGTTTCATCCAATTGACGGCGTAACCACAACGCCACAACAGCTAACACAGCTCCTAACGCAAAAGGAATACGCCACCCCCACTCTCTGAGTGCAGCGTCTTCCATGGTGTGTTGTAAAACCACGACAACCAGTAGGGCTAGCAGTTGTCCGCCGATCAACGTGACATACTGAAATGAGGCATAAAAACCTTTACGACCTTCTACTGCGACTTCACTCATATAGGTGGCGCTGGTGCCATATTCTCCACCAACGGATAATCCCTGAAATAAACGCGCGAGAAGCAATAATGCTGGAGCCCAGGTACCGATTGTTTCATAACCAGGCAAACAGGCGATTACCAGTGAGCCGAAACACATCATACACACCGATAACAGCATCGATTTTTTACGACCATGTTTATCGGCTATGCGTCCAAATAGCCAACCGCCTATTGGGCGCATCAGGAATCCCGCAGCAAAAACACCGGCTGTTTGCAGTAGTTGAGTAGTCGTGTTCCCAGAAGGGAAGAAGATGTGGGCGAAGTAGAGTGAACAGAACGAGTAGACATAGAAATCGAACCACTCGACCAGATTACCTGAAGAGGCCCCCACAATTGCCCAAATGCGGCGACGAGTATCACTACTTGTCAGTTTGCCGTCTGCCGTTACAGTGCTTTCTGCCATGCC
The DNA here is from genome assembly GCF_002965005.1 of Escherichia sp. MOD1-EC7011. Lineage (NCBI taxonomy): Bacteria > Pseudomonadati > Pseudomonadota > Gammaproteobacteria > Enterobacterales > Enterobacteriaceae > Escherichia > Escherichia sp. MOD1-EC7011. The sequence goes on along the minus strand of NZ_PTRD01000014.1, from coordinate 704 downwards.
ACTATTTCTCCTGCCATAATCCGATGCTTTGTCGGTTGCTGTTGTTTATTTTTTAGTAAAGTAAATGTTATACATTTGTTGCGTGAGGTTATGCAACCTTAACAGTGACTTTAGTTAGCATGAGAACGGTTATTAAGGCGCTTCAGAAGAGATTCCTGGTAAGGAGAACGCATGGAAGTGGGGAAATTGATGAAACCGTATCCATTGCTGAATCTGGCGTATATGGGGGAATAATGCGCGGTTTCCCCTTACCGTGCCTGCGTAGACCGGACAAGACGCGCCAGCGTCGCATCCGGCATTTTTCTGCACCAGCGCAAAAAGGCCATCCTTACGGATGGCCTTTCGCTTTATCTGATGCCTGGCAGTTTATGAATCACTTCGTGATTCACCCTTCGAGCCGTTGCTTCGCAACGTTCAAAAGCTTTCGCTTTTGTCCTACTCTCTTATCGAGTAGTGAACTGCCTCAAAGGTCAGTGCCATTCTTCGTAATTTGATGCCTGGCAGTTCCCTACTCTCGCATGGGGAGACCCCACACTACCATCGGCGCTACGGCGTTTCACTTCTGAGTTCGGCATGGGGTCAGGTGGGACCACCGCGCTACGGCCGCCAGGCAAATTCTGTTTATCAACACGTCATGTTCTGACCTGTCGATTTAATCTGTATCAGGCTGAAAATCTTCTCTCATCCGCCAAAACAGCTTCGGC
>NZ_PTRD01000013.1:0-82401 GCF_002965005.1 Escherichia sp. MOD1-EC7011 | reverse complement strand
GTGGTGGCTGGTAATCAAGCTGATGTTAATCGAAACAAGCTTTAACCCTAAAGATAGTGTAGTATGTTGCGCCTCAAAGCCAGGCCAGTTAAAACGTCATGTCGTTGACTTAAGGCCGGAAGAGTTCGAACAGACTTTACTATCAGTGAGTCAGATGTAAGTTCTGACTCACTGTTGCACAAAGCATATCAGACGCCTGGGAAGGCGACACCAAAAGGAAGCTCTATGAGCGAAAAGCTACAGAAAGTGCTGGCGCGTGCCGGCCACGGTTCTCGCCGTGAAATCGAATCTATTATTGAAGCCGGTCGTGTGAGTGTTGATGGCAAAATTGCTAAACTCGGCGATCGCGTTGAAGTTACTCCTGGACTGAAAATTCGTATCGATGGTCACCTGATTTCGGTGCGTGAGTCCGCTGAGCAAATTTGTCGCGTGCTGGCCTATTACAAGCCGGAAGGTGAGTTATGTACCCGTAACGACCCGGAAGGGCGTCCAACAGTGTTTGATCGTCTGCCGAAGCTGCGTGGCGCACGCTGGATTGCCGTAGGTCGTCTCGACGTTAATACCTGTGGTCTGTTGCTGTTCACCACCGACGGTGAACTGGCAAACCGTTTAATGCACCCAAGCCGTGAAGTTGAACGTGAATATGCCGTGCGTGTATTTGGTCAGGTTGACGACGCGAAACTGCGTGATTTGAGTCGTGGCGTGCAGTTGGAAGATGGTCCGGCAGCCTTTAAAACCATTAAGTTCAGCGGCGGCGAAGGGATCAACCAGTGGTACAACGTTACTCTGACCGAAGGCCGTAACCGTGAAGTTCGTCGTTTGTGGGAAGCGGTTGGTGTGCAGGTAAGCCGCCTGATCCGTGTTCGTTACGGTGATATCCCACTGCCAAAAGGTCTGCCACGCGGTGGCTGGACGGAGCTGGACCTCGCCCAGACTAACTATCTGCGCGAACTGGTGGAGCTACCGCCAGAAACCAGCTCTAAAGTCGCTGTAGAAAAAGACCGTCGTCGCATGAAGGCGAATCAGATTCGTCGTGCGGTGAAACGTCACAGTCAGGTGAGCGGCGGTCGTCGTTCTGGCGGACGTAATAATAACGGTTAATCAAAGTATGCCGGACGTCATATCCGGCATTTTTACAGATTAGTAATCAATCCCTATCTGCGCTTTTACACCGGCATCAAACGCATGTTTGATGGGGCGTAATTCACTTACCGTATCCGCCAATTCAAGAATATCCCGATGACAACCACGACCCGTGATAATCACCGTCTGTTGATGTGGACGTTTATTTAACGCCTGCACCACTTCTTCCAGTGGCAAATAGTCATACGCCACCATATACGTCAGCTCATCGAGCAAAACCATATCCAGTGAGGAATCCGCCAGCATTCGTTTTGCATGTTGCCAGACTTCGCGGCAGGCAGCGGTATCAGACTCACGGTTTTGCGTATCCCAGGTGAAGCCAGTTGCCATTACCTGAAACTCAACGCCGTGCGGCTCCAGCAGATTTCGTTCGCCATTAGGCCAGGTGCCCTTAATAAATTGCACGACGCCCACTTTTTTTCCGTGACCTACTGCGCGTGTTGCCGTACCAAATGCCGCTGTGGTTTTGCCTTTTCCATTGCCAGTAAAAACGATAATAATGCCGCGTTCATCCTGGGCCTGCGCCACACGGGCATCCACTTTTTCTTTAACTCGCTGCTGACGCTGTTGGTAGCGTTCATCACTCATTGGGAAATTCCTGGTTTACGGCCCGGTTGGGCGTCAAAGGTCATGCCGGTTTTACGGCGGCTATCATCGCCCATCAGCCAGAGGTAAAGTGGCATGATATCAGCGGGGGTTTTGAGTTTCTGCGGATCTTCCGTCGGGAAGGCGCTGGCACGCATGGCGGTGCGCGTACCGCCTGGGTTAATGCAGTTCACGCGCAGGCGCTGTTGATATTCATCGGCCAGTACCTGCATCATTCCTTCGGTGGCAAATTTTGAGGCAGCGTATGCACCCCAATTAGCCCGACCCTGACGCCCGACGCTTGATGAGGTAAAGACCAGCGAACCGGCGTCCGATTTGAGTAATAAAGGAAGCAGTGCCTGGGTCAGCATAAAGGTGGCATTAACGTTGACCTGCATGACATCCTGCCAGACCTGCGGATTTTGTTCACTCATCGGGCAAACTTCTCCAAGCAATCCGGCATTATGCAGAACGCCGTCCAGACGCGGATAATTAACGGCAATGCGCTGTGCCAGTTGATGGCAATCTTCGGATGTGCAGGTCAGTAAATCGAGAATAAACCACTGTGGATGACGTCCGGTCTCTTCGAACATACGCTGGGCGACCTGACGTAATTTTTCTTCATTACGACCCAGTAAAATCACTGTCGCGCCATAACGCGCATAAGTCTGAGCGGCTTCACGACCAATGCCGTCGCTGGCGCCGGTTACCAGGATAATACGATCATTGAGTAAATCTTGTTTTGGTTGGTAATGCATGGCTACTCCTCAACGACATCATCAGTCGCGCTGCCAGTGTACTTTATGACTTTGAGGGGTTATGCCTTAAACAGAGGCGCATTTCAATCGGCCTGGGGCGATAACGCCGCAAAATGAATACTTTGTCATACTTTCTCGTCAAGAATATCTCTGCGAGACGGCTTAAGATGCCTGTTGTAAACTGTGAGGCAAAGCGTTGTTTAACCAAGGTGGGACTCGTGGAATTGTTGTCTGAATATGGTTTGTTTTTGGCGAAAATTGTCACTGTTGTCGTGGCGATTGCGGCTGTTGCCGCCATTATTGTCAATGTTGCTCAACGTAATAAACGCCAGCGTGGCGAGTTACGGGTTAACAATCTCAGCGAACAATATAAGGAGATGAAAGAAGAACTGGCAGCAGCGCTGATGGATCCGCATCAGCAAAAGCAGTGGCACAAAGCGCAGAAGAAAAAGCACAAGCAAGAAGCGAAAGCAGCGAAAGCAAAAGCCAAACTGGGTGAGGTGGTGACTGACAGTAAACCCCGCGTCTGGGTACTGGATTTCAAAGGCAGCATGGACGCGCATGAAGTTAACTCATTACGTGAAGAGATAACCGCAGTACTCGCGGCATTTAAGCCACGGGATCAGGTTGTTTTGCGTCTGGAAAGCCCCGGCGGTATGGTTCATGGTTATGGCCTGGCAGCCTCACAATTGCGGCGTCTGCGCGATAAAAACATTCCTTTAACCGTTACGGTAGACAAAGTGGCTGCCAGCGGCGGGTACATGATGGCCTGTGTGGCGGACAAAATTGTTTCTGCGCCGTTTGCCATTGTTGGTTCCATCGGTGTGGTAGCGCAAATGCCCAACTTTAACCGCTTCCTGAAAAGTAAAGATATTGATATTGAACTGCATACTGCCGGGCAATATAAGCGCACGCTGACATTGCTGGGTGAAAATACTGAAGAAGGGCGCGAAAAATTCCGCGAAGAACTGAACGAAACACATCAGCTATTTAAAGATTTTGTAAAACGTATGCGTCCATCTCTGGATATTGAAGAGGTGGCTACCGGTGAACACTGGTACGGGCAACAGGCGGTAGAGAAAGGCCTGGTTGACGAAATCAACACCAGTGATGAAGTGATTCTTAATCTGATGGACGGTCGAGAAGTGGTCAATGTGCGTTATATGCAGCGTAAACGGTTAATCGATCGGTTTACCGGCAGTGCGGCAGAGAGCGTCGACCGATTGTTGCTACGCTGGTGGCAGCGTGGGCAAAAGCCTTTGATGTAAAAGACAAACGCGAGGTTCAGGCCTCGCGTTTTGCTTTAATCTACCAGATGATATTTTTCCGAGAGCACGTGTGCCAGGTGTTTGAACATATTAAACACCGCAGTGCTTTTCGCTGTCGGCAGCCCTTGCTCATCTAAAAAGTAATCGCCAGTAAACACCAGCACGCCATTACGCTGCGTGACGCCGGTGGCTTCAATTCCTGCGAGTGTGTCCTCATGCTCACGAATGATTTTGTTGGCCTCTTTCAACAGCGTTTCGCGGTCGATGGGTTGTGTCTCTTTGTTCATTATTTACTCCTTAAACAAGGACATTAGTCTACGCCAGGCATGGCATGCAGACAAATATACCACGCTGGCGTCAGGAGCGCCTTACTGGCAACTTTGGATTTTGCATGCTAATAAAGTTGCGTAACGGATTTTATCAGGTACAGTGTGACGCTTTCGTCAATCTGGCAATAGATTTGCTTGACATTCGACCAAAATTCCGTCGTGCTATAGCGCCTGTAGGCCAAGACCTGTTAACTCAGTCACCGGAATTTTCGTGAACAGAGTCACGACAAGGGGTTGATATCCGCAGAGAGCGAGTCCATATCGGTAACTCGTTGCCAGTGGAAGGTTTATCAATGTGCGACGCATTCCTGGAAGAATCAAATTAGGTAAGGTGAATATGGGTAAAGCTCTTGTCATCGTTGAGTCCCCGGCAAAAGCCAAAACGATCAACAAGTATCTGGGTAGTGACTACGTGGTGAAATCCAGTGTCGGTCACATCCGCGATTTGCCGACCAGTGGCTCAGCTGCTAAAAAGAGTGCCGACTCTACCTCCACCAAAACGGCTAAAAAGCCTAAAAAGGATGAACGTGGCGCTCTCGTCAACCGTATGGGGGTTGACCCGTGGCACAATTGGGAGGCGCACTATGAAGTGTTGCCTGGTAAAGAGAAGGTCGTCTCTGAACTGAAACAACTGGCTGAAAAAGCCGACCACATCTATCTCGCAACCGACCTTGACCGCGAAGGGGAAGCTATTGCATGGCACCTGCGGGAAGTGATTGGGGGTGATGAAGCTCGCTATAGCCGAGTGGTGTTTAACGAAATTACTAAAAACGCGATCCGCCAGGCGTTCAACAAACCCGGCGAACTGAATATTGATCGTGTTAATGCCCAGCAGGCGCGTCGCTTTATGGATCGCGTCGTGGGTTATATGGTTTCTCCGCTGCTGTGGAAAAAGATCGCTCGCGGTCTTTCCGCCGGGCGTGTGCAATCCGTAGCGGTTCGCCTGGTGGTTGAGCGTGAGCGTGAAATTAAAGCGTTCGTGCCGGAAGAATTCTGGGAAGTCGATGCCAGTACGACTACGCCGTCTGGTGAAGCGTTGGCTTTGCAGGTGACTCATCAGAACGATAAACCGTTCCGCCCGGTCAACAAAGAACAAACTCAGGCTGCGGTAAGTCTGCTTGAAAAAGCGCGCTACAGCGTGCTGGAACGTGAAGACAAACCGACAACCAGTAAACCAGGCGCTCCTTTTATTACCTCTACGCTGCAACAAGCTGCCAGCACCCGTCTTGGTTTTGGTGTGAAAAAAACCATGATGATGGCGCAGCGTCTGTATGAAGCTGGCTATATCACTTACATGCGTACCGACTCCACTAACCTGAGTCAGGACGCGGTAAACATGGTTCGCGGTTATATCAGCGATAATTTTGGTAATAAATATCTGCCGGAAAGCCCGAACCAATACGCCAGCAAAGAAAACTCACAGGAAGCGCACGAAGCGATTCGTCCTTCAGATGTCAATGTGATGGCGGAATCGCTGAAAGATATGGAAGCAGATGCGCAGAAACTGTACCAGTTAATCTGGCGTCAGTTTGTTGCCTGTCAAATGACCCCAGCGAAATATGACTCCACCACGCTGACCGTTGGCGCGGGTGACTTCCGCCTGAAAGCGCGCGGTCGTATTCTGCGTTTCGACGGCTGGACGAAAGTTATGCCTGCGCTGCGTAAAGGCGATGAAGATCGTATTTTACCGGCTGTCGATAAAGGTGACTCCCTGTCGCTTGTTGAACTGACGCCTGCGCAGCACTTTACCAAGCCGCCAGCCCGTTTTAGCGAAGCTTCACTGGTTAAAGAACTGGAAAAACGCGGGATCGGTCGTCCGTCTACCTATGCGTCGATCATTTCGACCATTCAGGATCGCGGCTATGTGCGTGTGGAAAACCGTCGCTTCTATGCGGAAAAAATGGGTGAGATCGTTACCGATCGCCTGGAAGAAAATTTCCGCGAGTTAATGAATTACGACTTTACCGCGCAGATGGAAAACAGCCTCGACCAGGTGGCAAATCACGAAGCAGAGTGGAAAGCTGTACTGGATCACTTCTTCTCTGATTTCACCCAGCAGTTAGATAAAGCGGAAAAAGATCCGGAAGAGGGCGGTATGCGCCCGAACCAGATGGTTCTGACCAGCATTGACTGCCCGACCTGTGGTCGAAAAATGGGGATTCGCACCGCCAGCACCGGGGTATTCCTGGGCTGTTCCGGTTATGCGCTGTCGCCGAAAGAGCGTTGCAAAACCACCATCAACCTGGTGCCGGAAAACGAAGTGCTTAACGTGCTGGAAGGCGAAGACGCTGAAACCAACGCGCTGCGCGCCAAACGTCGTTGCCCGAAATGCGGTACAGCGATGGACAGCTATCTCATCGATCCAAAACGTAAGTTGCATGTCTGTGGTAATAATCCAACCTGCGACGGTTACGAGATCGAAGAGGGCGAATTCCGTATTAAAGGTTATGACGGCCCGATCGTTGAGTGTGAAAAATGTGGTTCTGAAATGCACCTGAAAATGGGGCGTTTCGGTAAGTACATGGCTTGCACCAATGAAGAGTGTAAAAACACACGTAAGATTTTACGTAACGGTGAAGTCGCGCCGCCGAAAGAAGATCCGGTTCCGCTGCCAGAATTACCGTGCGAAAAATCGGATGCTTATTTCGTGTTGCGTGACGGCGCTGCCGGCGTGTTCCTGGCGGCCAATACTTTCCCGAAATCACGTGAAACGCGTGCGCCGCTGGTGGAAGAGCTTTATCGCTTCCGCGACCGTTTACCAGAAAAATTGCGTTATCTGGCTGATGCGCCACAGCAAGATCCAGAAGGTAATAAGACAATGGTTCGTTTTAGCCGGAAAACCAGGCAGCAATATGTCTCTTCGGAAAAAGACGGAAAGGCAACTGGCTGGTCAGCATTTTATGTTGATGGCAAATGGGTTGAAGGGAAAAAATAACCTTTAATTCTTTCTGGTTTTTAAAACAAAGGGTCGCAAAAGCGACCCTTTTTTATTGCATATTATTTTATCTCCACACCTATACACTAAAGCTATAAATGATATAGTGGTTATAGTTAGCACCTTTTTTATTATTAAATCGTATTAGTCACCCGTCAGGAGTGACGAAAAAACGATGTTCTGATGGCGTCTAATTGGATGGTTTAACATGAAATTACAACAACTTCGCTATATTGTTGAGGTCGTCAATCATAACCTGAACGTCTCATCAACGGCTGAAGGACTTTACACATCACAACCTGGGATCAGTAAGCAAGTCAGAATGCTGGAAGATGAGCTGGGTATTCAAATTTTTTCCCGTAGCGGTAAGCATTTGACGCAGGTTACTCCAGCCGGGCAGGAAATAATTCGTATCGCTCGTGAAGTTCTGTCGAAAGTTGATGCTATTAAATCGGTCGCCGGAGAGCATACCTGGCCTGATAAAGGCTCGCTGTATATCGCCACCACGCATACTCAGGCGCGCTATGCATTACCGAATGTCATCAAAGGTTTCATTGAGCGTTATCCTCGCGTTTCTTTGCATATGCATCAGGGATCGCCGACACAAATCGCCGATGCCGTCTCTAAAGGTAATGCCGATTTCGCTATCGCCACGGAAGCACTTCATTTGTATGAAGATTTGGTGATGCTGCCATGCTATCACTGGAATCGGGCTATTGTGGTGACACCTGACCATCCGCTGGCGGGCAAAAAAGCAATTACCATTGAAGAACTGGCGCAGTATCCGTTGGTGACGTATACCTTCGGTTTTACCGGACGCTCCGAGCTGGATACCGCCTTTAACCGCGCAGGGTTGACGCCGCGTATTGTTTTCACGGCTACCGATGCTGACGTGATTAAAACTTACGTTCGCTTAGGGCTGGGTGTTGGGGTAATTGCCAGCATGGCGGTGGACCCGGTTTCTGACCCTGACCTGGTTCGTGTTGATGCGCATGACATTTTCAGCCATAGCACAACCAAAATTGGTTTTCGTCGCAGTACGTTTTTGCGCAGTTATATGTATGATTTCATTCAGCGTTTTGCGCCGCATTTAACCCGCGATGTCGTTGATGCCGCCGTAGCATTGCGTTCCAATGAAGAAATTGAGATCATGTTTAAAGATATCAAATTGCCGGAAAAATAATTACCTGCATTATTTCCGGCACCTTTTATGTTTTCGGGGTGCCGGAATATATCCTTTGTTCTTTCTTATTTGTACACCGCTCACAATATAATTATCCCTCAAATCTTTATGGTAAATCGGACGTAAAGTAGTGTCTAATTACCTGCCTCGCAAACTCCAGCCTTCAAATATCTATTTCAGGTCAAAAGATTGAATTATTCACTGGAGACGATTCGTAAATTAGCTGGATTTTTGACTAAAGTTTCATTAGGATTTGTCTCATCAATTGATTAATTATACCAATCGTTTAGCGTATTACTGATAAGTGATGGCGATTATATGAGGTTAGCAATGCCTTCTGGAAATCAGGAACCCCGCAGGGACCCTGAATTGAAACGCAAAGCCTGGCTTGCGGTATTTCTTGGTTCTGCGCTCTTCTGGGTGCTTGTCGCACTGCTAATTTGGAAAGTGTGGGGGTAAAGCATGGTCGTTCAGGAGCAGCATCAGATTGCTTTGCCACTGTCTCAGCATAGTGACAATGAAACGGAAACGAAACGGGAATGTTCAGTCGTTATTCCGGATGGCTGGAAACTGACGTCGCAACAGCAAGCGTTTATAGAGATGTTTGCTGAAGATGAGCAGCAGAAACAATAATTATCATCATTCTTATTATCCGATATATTCGTGAATTAAACGGTTTTTAATACACCACAGCAATAAAAGGTTGAATAATTTCAACAGAAAGTAATAACAAGTGAGGGGTGTAGCCTATGATCACCACAAATATGAAATATTGGTCCTGGATGGGCGCATTTTCTCTGTCGATGCTCTTCTGGGTTGAACTCATCTGGATAGTTGCTCACTAATCCCTGACCTCGCTGTGGCGAGGTTTTTCTTTTCTTATCGCAAGATTTCTCCTCTTTTATCAATTTGGGTTGTTATCAAATCGTTACGCAATGTTTGTGTTATCTTTAATATTCACCCTGAAGAGAATCAGGGCATCGCAACCCTGTTATTAAGGAGGAGCTATGTCGTCAACCCTACGAGAAGCCAGTAAGGACACGTTGCAGGCCAAAGATAAAACTTACCATTACTACAGCCTGCCACTTGCTGCTAAATCACTGGGCGATATCACCCGTCTGCCTAAGTCACTCAAAGTTCTGCTCGAAAACCTGCTCCGCTGGCAGGATGGTAACTCGGTTATCGAAGAGGATATCCACGCGCTGGCGGGCTGGTTGAAAAATGCCCATGCTGACCGTGAAATTGCCTACCGCCCGGCAAGAGTGTTAATGCAGGACTTTACCGGCGTGCCCGCTGTCGTGGATCTTGCGGCGATGCGAGAAGCGGTAAAACGTCTCGGCGGCGATACCGCGAAAGTGAATCCACTCTCACCGGTTGATCTGGTCATTGACCATTCGGTGACCGTCGATCGTTTTGGCGATGATGAGGCATTCGAGGAAAACGTGCGTCTGGAAATGGAGCGAAACCACGAACGTTATGTATTCCTGAAATGGGGACAGCAGGCCTTCAGCCGTTTTAGCGTTGTGCCGCCAGGTACAGGGATTTGCCATCAGGTTAACCTCGAATATCTCGGCAAAGCAGTGTGGAGCGAATTGCAGGATGGTGAATGGATTGCTTATCCGGATACGCTCGTCGGCACCGACTCACACACTACGATGATCAACGGTCTTGGCGTGCTGGGGTGGGGCGTTGGTGGGATCGAAGCAGAAGCCGCAATGTTAGGCCAGCCGGTTTCCATGCTTATCCCGGATGTTGTGGGCTTTAAACTTACCGGAAAATTACGTGAAGGTATCACCGCCACAGACCTGGTTCTTACCGTCACTCAGATGCTGCGCAAACATGGCGTGGTGGGGAAATTCGTCGAATTTTACGGCGATGGGCTGGATTCGCTGCCGCTGGCAGATCGCGCCACCATTGCCAATATGTCGCCAGAATATGGCGCGACCTGCGGCTTCTTCCCAATCGATGCGGTCACCCTCGATTACATGCGTTTAAGCGGGCGCAGTGAAGATCAGGTCGAGCTGGTCGAAAAATATGCTAAAGCGCAGGGTATGTGGCGTAACCCAGGCGATGAACCGATTTTTACCAGTACGTTAGAACTGGATATGAATGACGTTGAAGCGAGTCTGGCGGGGCCAAAACGCCCACAGGATCGCGTTGCACTGCCCGATGTACCAAAAGCTTTTGCCGCCAGTAACGAACTGGAAGTGAATGCCACGCATAAAGATCGCCAACCGGTCGATTATGTTATGAACGGACATCAGTATCAGTTGCCTGATGGCGCAGTGGTTATTGCTGCCATCACGTCATGTACCAACACCTCTAATCCAAGTGTACTGATGGCCGCAGGCTTGCTGGCTAAAAAAGCCGTAACTCTGGGCCTGAAGCGGCAACCGTGGGTCAAAGCGTCGCTGGCACCGGGTTCGAAAGTGGTTTCTGATTATCTGGCAAAAGCCAAACTGACTCCGTATCTCGATGAACTTGGCTTCAACCTTGTGGGATATGGCTGTACCACCTGTATTGGTAACTCTGGTCCGTTGCCCGATCCTATCGAAACTGCAATCAAAAAAGGCGATTTAACCGTTGGTGCGGTGCTGTCCGGCAACCGTAACTTTGAAGGCCGTATTCATCCGCTGGTTAAAACCAACTGGCTGGCTTCGCCGCCGTTGGTGGTTGCCTATGCGCTGGCGGGCAATATGAATATCAATCTGGCTTCAGAGCCTATCGGCCATGATCGTAAAGGCGATCCGGTATATCTGAAAGATATCTGGCCATCGGCACAAGAAATTGCCCGTGCGGTAGCACAAGTCTCTACAGAAATGTTCCGTAAAGAGTACGCAGAAGTTTTCGAAGGGACAGCTGAGTGGAAAGAAATTAACGTTGTGCGATCCGATACCTACGGATGGCAGGATGATTCGACCTATATTCGCTTATCGCCGTTCTTTGATGAAATGCAGGCAACACCAGCACCTGTGGAAGATATTCACGGTGCGCGGATCCTCGCAATGCTGGGGGATTCAGTCACCACTGACCATATCTCTCCGGCGGGCAGTATTAAGCCCGACAGTCCGGCGGGTCGATATCTACAAGGTCGAGGTGTTGAGCGGAAAGACTTTAACTCCTACGGTTCGCGGCGCGGTAACCATGAGGTGATGATGCGCGGCACATTCGCCAATATTCGCATTCGTAACGAAATGGTGCCCGGTGTTGAAGGTGGAATGACGCGGCATTTACCTGCCAGCGATGTCGTTTCTATTTATGATGCAGCGATGCGCTATAAGCAGGAGAAAACGCCCCTGGCGGTGATTGCCGGTAAAGAATATGGTTCTGGCTCCAGCCGTGACTGGGCGGCAAAAGGTCCGCGTCTGCTTGGTATTCGTGCCGTGATTGCCGAATCGTTTGAACGAATTCACCGCTCGAATTTAATTGGCATGGGCATTCTGCCGCTGGAATTTCCGCAAGGCGTGACGCGTAAAACATTAGGGCTGACCGGGGAAGAGAAGATTGATATTGTCGATCTGCAAAATCTACAACCGGGCGCGACGGTTCCGGTGACGCTGACGCGTGCTGATGGTAGCCAGGAAGTTGTGCCGTGCCGTTGTCGCATCGACACCGCGACGGAATTAACCTATTACCAGAATGACGGTATTTTGCATTACGTTATTCGTAATATGTTGAAGTAACGAGTATTTGCTTGCCGGAAGTAAGATAACCGGCAAGCAAATTAACTTTACAACGTAAGTGGGTTATTTGTTCAGCAAATGCCCCATTTTCTCGGCTTTGGTATCGAGATAATGTTCGTTATTGGGGTTACGACCAACAATCAACGGCACGCGTTCAACAATATTAATCCCGGCTTCGGTCAGAATTTCGACTTTTTTCGGGTTATTGGTTAACAAACGGACTTCATTGACACCAAGGAGTTTGAACATATCAGCACAAAGAGTGAAGTCGCGCTCATCTGCAGCGAAGCCTAACTGGTGGTTAGCCTCTACGGTGTCGTAACCTTGATCCTGTAATGCGTAAGCGCGAATTTTATTCAGCAGGCCAATGTTACGACCTTCCTGACGGTGATACAGCAAAATACCACGGCCTTCTTCGGCGATTTGCGTCAGCGCCGCTTCCAGCTGGAAGCCACAATCGCAGCGCAAGCTGAACAGGGCGTCACCGGTCAGACATTCGGAATGGACGCGCGCAAGTACCGGGGTATGCCCGGAAATATCGCCATAGACTAGCGCGACATGATCGTGTCCGGTTGCCAGTTCTTCAAATCCCACCATCAGGAAATCGCCCCATGGGGTTGGCAGTTTGGCTTCTGCCACACGTTTAAGCTGCATGAAATTCTCCAGATAATGCTGGTTCTGTATTGGCTTATTTTGCCATAACGCGAAGGCGTTCACCTAATCACGACGCGTCGATCTTTCACTGAATGGCACAAATCTGTCAATTTTTCCAGGTCAGGGCATTTTCAGTTATGATTGTGAGACTTATAAGAAAGGAGAGACCATGCGTTCGATTGCCAGACGTACCGCAGTTGGAGCTGCACTATTACTTATCATGCCTGTAGCGGTATGGATTTCTGGCTGGCGTTGGCAACCAGGAGAGCAGAATGGGGTGTTAAAGGCGGCTTTTTGGGTCACTGAAACTGTCACTCAGCCCTGGGGCGTTATTACGCATCTGATTTTATTCGGCTGGTTCCTTTGGTGCCTGCGTTTTCGGATCAAAGCGGCAATTATGTTGTTTGCCATACTGGCTACGGCGATCCTGGTCGGACAAGCGGTAAAATCCTGGATTAAAGACAAAGTTCAGGAACCGCGCCCGTTTGTTATCTGGCTGGAAAAAACACATCATATTCCGGTTGATGAGTTCTACACTTTAAAGCGTGCAGAGCGCGGAAATTTAGTGAAAGAACAGTTGGCTGAAGAGAAAAATATCCCGCAATATTTGCGAACTCATTGGCAGAAAGAGACCGGTTTTGCCTTTCCTTCTGGTCACACAATGTTTGCTGCCAGTTGGGCTCTGCTGGCCGTTGGGCTGTTATGGCCGCGTCGGCGAACCGTAACCATTGCACTCTTGCTGGTTTGGGCAACGGGAGTCATGGGAAGTCGCCTGTTGCTTGGGATGCATTGGCCGCGAGACCTGGTGGTGGCTACGTTGATTTCGTGGGCGCTGGTCGCGGTAGCAACCTGGCTTGCACAACGTATTTGTGGGTCATTAACACCACCACCGGAAGAAAATCGTGAGATAGCGCAACGAGAACAAGAAAGTTAATACTGGTTGAATTTCTGAATTTAACCCTCAAATCATCAACAATGATTGTGGCTACCATTTCGCAGACGTCGTGAAAATGGTAATTTAAAGGGCTATTGCGGTAAGTTGACCATAATTTATTCGCTCTAACCACATAACGGGAAGTAATGTGAAATATTTACTCATTTTCTTACTGGTGTTAGCGATTTTTGTGATTTCCGTCACATTAGGTGCGCAGAATGATCAACAGGTAACATTTAATTATCTGTTAGCGCAAGGGGAGTATCGTATCTCTACTTTGCTGGCGGTATTGTTTGCTGCGGGTTTTGCTATCGGTTGGTTGATTTGTGGCCTGTTCTGGCTGCGAGTTCGTGTTTCTCTGGCGCGCGCTGAACGTAAAATAAAGCGACTGGAAAACCAGCTTTCACCTGCGACTGGCGTGACGGTAGCGCCTGATTCGTCAGTGGCGAAGGAATAACTTTCTATGCTGGAGTTGTTGTTTCTGCTCTTGCCTGTAGCCGCTGCCTATGGCTGGTATATGGGCCGCAGAAGTGCGCAACAAAACAAGCAAGATGAAGCCAACCGCCTGTCACGCGATTACGTTGCAGGGGTTAACTTCCTGCTTAGTAATCAACAGGATAAAGCGGTTGATCTGTTCCTCGATATGCTCAAAGAGGACACCGGCACCGTTGAAGCCCATCTTACGCTCGGAAATCTGTTCCGTTCGCGTGGCGAAGTCGATCGCGCGATTCGTATTCATCAAACCTTAATGGAAAGTGCCTCGTTGACTTATGAGCAACGCTTGCTGGCAATTCAACAACTGGGGCGTGATTACATGGCGGCGGGTTTATACGATCGCGCGGAAGATATGTTTAATCAACTGACTGATGAAACTGACTTCCGTGTTGGCGCATTGCAACAGCTGTTACAAATCTATCAGTCTACCAGTGAATGGCAGAAAGCAATTGATGTTGCAGAACGCCTGGTGAAGCTGGGCAAAGATAAGCAACGCGTCGAGATTGCCCATTTCTACTGTGAACTGGCGCTCCAGCATATGGCCAGCGACGATCTTGATCGCGCTATGACCTTGTTGAGAAAAGGGGCGGCGGCAGATAAAAACAGCGCCCGCGTATCCATCATGATGGGACGTGTGTTTATGGCGAAAGGAGAATACGCCAAAGCGGTCGAAAGCCTGCAACGCGTCATTTCCCAGGACAGAGAACTGGTCAGCGAAACGCTGGAAATGCTGCAAACCTGCTATCAGCAACTGGGTAAAACTTCCGAGTGGGCAGAGTTCCTGCAGCGCGCGGTGGAAGAGAACACCGGTGCCGATGCTGAGTTGATGCTTGCAGACATCATCGAAGCGCGCGAGGGCAGTGATGCCGCTCAGGTCTATATTACGCGCCAACTACAACGTCACCCGACCATGCGCGTGTTCCACAAGTTAATGGATTACCACCTGAATGAAGCAGAAGAAGGGCGCGCTAAAGAGAGCCTGATGGTGCTGCGTGACATGGTTGGTGAGAAGGTGCGTAGTAAGCCGCGTTATCGTTGCCAGAAGTGTGGTTTTACCGCATATACGCTCTACTGGCATTGTCCGTCATGTCGGGCCTGGTCAACCATTAAACCCATTCGCGGCCTTGATGGACTGTAACTTCTAAAAAAAATCCAACTTTAGTTACAACATCCTTATTGTTACTACTCTCACATTTTGCTTCGGCAACTCCAGCGTAGAAAAGCCTGACAGGGGAGAAATCGCAACTGTTAATTTTTTATTTCCACGGGTAGAATGCTCGCCGTTTACCTGTTTCGCGCCACTTCCGGTGCCCATCATCAAGAAGGTCTGGTCATGACGTTAACTGCTTCATCTTCTTCCCGCGCTGTTACGAATTCTCCTGTCGTTGTTGCCCTTGATTACCATAATCGTGACGCCGCGCTGGCATTTGTCGACAAGATCGACCCACGTGATTGTCGTCTGAAAGTCGGCAAAGAGATGTTTACGCTGTTTGGGCCGCAGTTTGTGCATGAATTGCAACATCGCGGTTTTGATATTTTCCTCGATCTGAAATTTCACGACATTCCCAACACCGTAGCGCACGCTGTGGCAGCAGCGGCTGACTTAGGTGTGTGGATGGTGAACGTTCATGCCTCAGGTGGGGCACGTATGATGACCGCAGCACGTGAGGCGCTGGTTCCGTTTGGTAAAGATGCACCGCTATTAATTGCTGTGACTGTATTGACCAGCATGGAAGCCAGCGACCTGGCCGATCTTGGCGTGACACTGTCACCAGCGGATTATGCAGAACGTCTGGCGGCATTGACGCAAAAATGTGGCCTTGATGGTGTGGTGTGTTCTGCTCAGGAAGCTGTGCGTTTTAAACAGGTATTCGGTCAGAAGTTCAAACTGGTTACGCCGGGCATTCGTCCGCAGGGGAGTGACGCTGGTGACCAGCGCCGCATTATGACGCCAGAACAGGCGTTGGCGGCTGGAGTTGATTATATGGTGATTGGTCGCCCGGTAACGCAATCGGCAGATCCAGCGCAAACGCTGAAAGCGATCAACGCCTCATTACAACGGAGTGCATGATGAGTGATTCCAACAGCCGTCTGGTTTACTCAACGGAAACCGGACGTATTGATGAGCCAAAAGCGGCCCCTGTACGCCCTAAAGGCGACGGCGTGGTACGCATTCAACGTCAAACCAGTGGACGTAAAGGAAAGGGCGTTTGCCTGATCACCGGAGTCGATCTCGATGATACCGAGCTGGCAAAACTGGCGGCTGAACTGAAGAAAAAATGCGGCTGCGGCGGAGCAGTAAAAGACGGAATTATCGAAATCCAGGGAGATAAGCGTGATTTATTAAAATCACTCCTTGAAGCGAAAGGAATGAAAGTAAAACTCGCGGGCGGGTAACAAAAAAAGCCACGGAAATATTCCGTGGCTTTTGTTTATTTTACTGTGTGTACTATTCAGTTATTTCGTAATAAACAGAGTCAAGCGTATTATAATTGCGAGTCGCTTATCGACATTTATTTACGATTATTTACCGACCTGGTGACCGATAATACCACCAACTGCTGCACCACCTAATGTACCCAACGTGCTGCCATCAGTCAGTACTGCACCACCTAAAGCCCCTGCGCCCGCACCGATTGCGGTGTTGCGGTCTCGTTTAGACCAATTAGAACAGGCGCTTAGAGACATTGCCAGTGTAATTGCCAGAACAGCTGCGGTCATTTTTTTGCTCGTTACAAACATAATACTCTCTCCTGAATTTATGATTCACGGAAGTAAGCTCTCTATAACTATAATAGTTCAGAATACGCCCGGTAAAATAATTCCGTGAAATCCTCTCGCGCGCAGGGTTATATCACGCAGGTGATAGTGACTTCCTGTTATATCGCTGATAATAAGTTTATAACTTTAGGATGTTAATAACAGGTAAATAGTCTTAATTATCAACCAGGAATTATCTTAGAGCGGATGATTTGCGTCAGGGTAAATCATCCGTAGGGAAGGAAAATGATTACATGTCAACGACGTGAACGATTAATTTACTGTGTTCTAAATGCATCGTATCGCTGGCGCGAATCTTCGAATCGGTTATAACACGCTTGATTCTCTCCACAGGACCGATGGAGTAAGAGTGTATGGCACCAAACTTAGAACTGTCAGTCAGGACTATGACTTCGCATTCTTTTTCCAACACGGCATTGACCACATCGGTACGCATCATGTCGCGACCTGTAAATCCAGTTTCAGGTTGCCAGCCATCGATACCAATAAATGCCTTACTGAAATGCACCTGTTGGATGCACTGACGTGTCAGTGGGCCAACCATACTTTCGCTTTTTTTCTGGTACACGCCGCCAAGTAAAATGACTTCACAAGGCGCGTCTTTCAGTAAATGCGCTATATAGCTGCTGACCGTAATGATGGTGACATTTTTCTTCTGCTCACCTAATGCGCGAGCCAGAAGGGCATTACTGCTACCATTCTCGATAAAGATGGTTTCACCCGGTTGAACCAGTGAGGCGGCAAACTCGGCGAGTTCACGCTTCAGCGTATAATTACTCATCATACGGGTTTCGACGTCATCACTATCAAGCGAAACAGCAAAGCCATGTGCACGGCGTAGATAGCTAAGTTTTTCGAGGGTGTTGAGATCCTGGCGAATGGTAACTTCGGAAACTCCAGTGGCTTTTGCCAGATCGGTTACACTAACCTGACCCTGCTCAATGACCATCTGTAGAATAGTTTGTTGTCGGGAATTCATCGCTGTAATTCTTATAACGTTATAATACTAAATAAAAAATGCTGACGCGCCGGGCATCCTTAAATAGGGAAACCTGAAAGCACGATTGTTAAATCTCCCACGGTGCCTTCGGGATGTCTGGCGTAGATGCAGCAACCTGGCGCAACAGTTCTGCTTTAAGTATCTCGAGATTATGGATCGCAGAGTGGTAATCGCCCGCCACAAGGATATCTAACACAATATCAATACGTTCGGCAACGCGTTGGGCATCAAATTCAGACATCAGGGTATCCTCAAGGCAAAAAAGTGAAAATGAATAATGCAAAAATTGCCGCTAAAAGAGAAGTGTTTAACGGCAAAGGCTAATTATCATTCATTAATACGATATGTAATGGAATTATATACTGTTACATTTATATATTCGTCTCTTTATGCGCGCTTCAGATAACGTTTATACCAGCGTTCAAAAGCCACGGCAGGCATCGGTTTAGCAAACAAAAATCCTTGTCTCTCATTGATGCCATTTTTGGTCAAAAAGGCATCTTCTTTTGCACTCTCTACACCTTCGGCAATCACCTGAAGATTGAGCGCCTGAGCCACGGCGACGATCGCACGTACCAGCGACTGCGAGACTGGCTGTTTGTGAATATCACGGACAAAAACCTGGTCGAGTTTTATAGCATCGATGGGGAATCGTGCCAGTTGGGAAAGAGAAGAGTAACCCGTGCCGAAATCATCCAGATGAACCTGTGCGCCTAATTGACTGAATTGCTGAATAACGGAAAGCGCCAACTGATCGTTTTCAATCAGACAGCTTTCAGTCAGCTCGACATCAATAGGGCAATACTCAAATTTAAGTTCCTGGAGTACCTGTTTCAGGTCAGTGAAAATGGTTTGATCGGCAAGTTGGCGTGCTGAGACATTCACCGCAACCCGAAGATTAATGCCTTTATCTCTCCATTTTGCTACCTGGCGCACGACGTCGAGAATAACCCAACGGCCTAGAGGCACAATCAGACCGGACTCTTCGGCATAGGAAATAAAGTCCAGAGGGGGAATTAAGCCACGTTCGGGAGACTGCCAGCGTACCAGGGCTTCCAGACTGCGTACTTCACCCCGCCAGGTGATTTTCGGCTGATAGTGAATAACTAACTGATCGTTTTCCAGAGCTTTACGCAGGTTGGTATCCAACCACAGATATTCGAATACCCGTTGATTCATTTCCGGCGAAAAGACGCAAAATTGTCCTCGTCCGCCTTCTTTGGCACTGTACATTGCCGTATCGGCATGGCGAATAATCGCCGCGCTGTCTGATCCATGTTGCGGTGAAAGTGAAATACCAATTGAACAGCCGGTATAAACTTCGATTAAACCGATGCGAAAGGGTTGGCGCAGGCGGGTCAAAATCCGCGATGCCATTGCTTCCAGGGCACTTTGCGAGGTGTTTGGTGCGAGTACCAGAAATTCATCGCCGCCAAGACGAGCTAACACCTGATCCTGCTCAAGACAGCTTAAAATAGCCAGTGAAACCTCGCGTAACAGCTGGTCGCCAAACAAATGCCCGTAGGCATCGTTCACTTTTTTAAAATTGTCTAAATCGAGATAAACCACTCCGACTTTACCCTCGTCGGCCTCATTAATGGCGTAGTCGATTAATTCCTGCATTGCGTTACGATTCGGTAGCCCGGTGATGCTGTCAGTGTTAGCCAGGATTCGCAATCGTTCCTGGGCGTGACGTTCTTCGGTGATATCGGTGCCGGAACAAATTAAATAGATCTCATTTTTGCCGCTACCGCTGTGGACAAATTTGTTGCGAAACAGAAACAGTCGCTGACCTTTGCGCGTCTGTACCCAACGCTCGACTTCATAGGCGTTGCCACTACGAAAAAAACTGCTGTTGTTACGCCGGGAGATCGCGGCTTCACGGCGACTCATAAACAATTTAAACACACTTTGCCCAATGACATCGTGTTCTTTCAGCCCTGTGTATTCTTCGCATAACCGATTAAAACGCTGGATATTCCCTCGGCTATCCAGAATCACTATTGCGGAATGTGCTTCAGAAACCACCTGTTCAGCAAAGGAAAGTCCGTGAGATAAATCACGAGCAACCGCTGGTGTGTCATGCCATGCCGACGCGTTGCCACCCCATTCGCGCTTATTGATTTTTCGTCCCACCAGATGGACAGAAAGGTCGCTCTCATCGACTGTCAGGCTCATCATCAGGCTGGAGGTGATGACCGTCATTTCCCGGATACGAGCAGCCTGTTCGGCAGATAACTGCAGAGTACGTTCAGGTTCTGTTGTTTCAGTGGTGGAAAAGCGCAAAACATCACTGTTTTCCGACAACCGCCAGTATGGGTTGTGCGAGCCGAGAAAGTTGTACAACGTTGTGGACTCCCTAACGGTTTTCATGATGCATACCCTACGGTTAACGGCGAAGCTCACCATTAAATGAAAGGTTCAACATGACTTACATGAAATTAATGTCGGCTAAACGTATTGTTTTATTTATATATTTATTTGTAATCCAGTTTTGGGAAAACGCCAGTTTTCAAACGGAAGTCATTAAAAAAAATCTGCTGAGATAAAACGAAGGCAAAGGGAGGGGGAAAAGCAAACGGCCCATCCGTAATGAACGGGCCGTGAAAGGGGATTACGCGACCGGGCGCGCAATAATACTACGGGTTTCCATGCGTACTTCTGCGATGGTGACGTCGATAACGTCGGTTACCTTGTAAACCGTTTCACCTTTAATTTGTACGGTGCCGTTTTCCTGACTGCAAACCAGTTCATCGCGCACGGCGTGTAAGAATGGTGCAGGGATAAAGGCGATTGCGCCGTTATCGACCAGCCGCACACGCATACCGCCACGGCTGATATCGACGATTTCCGCCGCAAAACGGGTATCGGTTCCGGCTTTATCTTTCAGGAAACGTGCGTATAACCAGTCGCCGACATCACGTTCTGCCATTCGGTTGAGGCGGCGACGCTCTGCCATTTGGACGGTGATCTCATCCTGTGGACGCGTCGCTGTTTCGCCTTTGATGATCGCTTTCAGCAGACGATGGTTGATCATGTCGCCATACTTACGAATCGGTGAAGTCCAGGTGGCATACGCTTCCAGACCGAGACCAAAGTGAGGGCCAGGTTCGGTGCTGATTTCTGCAAAAGACTGAAAACGGCGAATGCGGCTGTCAAGGAAACCAGTCGGTTGCGCATCCAGCTCACGGCGCAGTTTGCAGAAGCCGTCCAGTGTGAGCACTTCTTCGGCGTCAACATGCAGGCCGTGCGTTTTCAGTAATGCTGCCAGCGCGTCGGCATTTGCCGGGTCAAAGCCCATATGCACGTTATAGATACCGAAACCGAGCTTATCGCGCAGCACGCGAGCCGCACATATGTTGGCGGCGATCATCGCTTCTTCGACGATACGGTTGGCAATACGACGCGGTTCAGCGACGATATCCAACACTTCACCTTTTTCACCCAGAATAAAACGGTAATCCGGGCGATCTTTAAACACCAACGCATGGTTATTACGCCATTCGCCGCGACGCTGGCAAATTTGCGCTAACAGGCGGATTTGTTCCGCAATCGCATCACTTTCTGGCTGCCAGTCACCGGTGTTTTCCAGCCAATCGGAAACCTGGTCATAAACCAGTTTCGCTTTGGATTCGATGGTGGCAGCAAAAAATTCGATGTCGTCTTCAATGGTGCCGTCAGCGGATAGCGTCATCCGACATGCCAGCACCGGACGCACTTCATTGGCACGCAGGGAGCAGAGATCGTCGGAAAGTTCCCGTGGCAGCATTGGGATATTGAAGCCTGGCAGATAGTTGGTGAACGCACGAATTTTCGCGGCTTTGTCCAGCTTGCTGCCTTCTGCGATCCACGCGGTTGGGTCGGCAATCGCCACAATCAACTGTAGTTTGTCATCCGGCAGCGCCCTGGCGAAGAGGGCATCATCCATATCTTCCGTGCTGGCGCTGTCAATGGTGACAAAGTCCAGTGCAGTCAGATCTTCACGTACCAGACCTTCATCGAGCATTTCGGTAGCGACACCGTCTGGCGCTTCTTTTTCCAGATTATGGCGTGCCAGGGTTACCCACCACGGCACGAAATGGTCGTCACCAAAAGTGATGTATTGTGTCAGTTCCGCATAGAATGAGCGATCGCCTTTCAACGGATGGCGGCGCATTTCGGCAACCGCCCAGTCGCCTTCTTTAAACTCATGGGTCAGGCCACGAGCCGCGCGACAAGGAATGGCGTCTTTTAAGAGTGGATGATCAGGAACGATGGCCAGACGGTCATTTTTGCCCTGAACTTTCCCCACAAAACGAGTCAGAAACGGTTCAACCAGTTCTTCTGGCTCTGCGGATTCACGTTCTTTTTCACTGTGGATCACCGCGATAATTCGGTCGCCATGCATGACTTTTTTCATCTGCGGCGGCGGAATGAAATAACTTTTCTGTGCGTCGACCTCCAGGAAGCCAAAGCCTTTTTCAGTGGCTTTTACCACCCCTTCAGCGCGGGGCGTCTGGGAATGCAGTTGCTGTTTAAGCTGCGCTAGCAGCGGGTTGTCCTGAAACATAATTGTCTATTTTGGTGGCCATTAGAGCGGCTGACAGTTTTACGCGATTCTGCCTGACGCAGCAAGGTTAATGTGTTTCACCCAACGCGATTTTTAAGCGATTTATCCAACCACAAAACCCGCTCCATACCAGCAGATTGATAACCTGAGCTGATGATATTTCATGTTCGAGTAATGGGCTAAACTGGGCGGCGCTAAAGCGATCGGGTGCTCGTGTCAGCCATTGTATCGCCTGAACGGTAGCGCGCTCAACAGAATGACGGTCAGCCCATTGGTTTATTTCGTTTTCGCCCTGAAGCAGAAGGCATATTGCTTCTTTATATTCAACATTTGAATGAATTAAAGAGGTGAAACAGGCAACGCTCCCGTTAATTCGTGCACTGAGTAAGGCAGCAAGTTGATGGCTGGATTTTGTTGTTACCAAGGAACTGGATAGCAACGTCACAAAAAGTGAAAGTGAGGCAGGGTGCAGATTCAATATTGCTATCAGTTGGCGGAGTTCGGATGGTAGCTGTCGGAGAGCATTCATCTCTTGCTCTTGCGGATATTTATCCACTTCGTAGCAGGCACGCCAGCCAGTTGATGCTTCAGCAAAAAGTGAACCGTCTGCGTAGCTTTGCACTTCCAGACCGGGTAGCCAGCGTATCGGGTGCTCAAGATAAGCCTGAAATGTGGCGATCGCTCGCGCCTGAAAACCAACAAAGCCGATGATTTGATTGATAATTACACAGTCCCAGGCGGTAAGCCCGACATCGTTAAGATGCTGGCGGGACTGACCGTCGATAATAGATGGAGAACCAGCCAGTTGACGGGCATATTGCGTGATTTGCGCCAGCCGATGATTGCTTTCCCTGGAGGAGTCTGGCCCGGGAAGCGGTGTCAGACGCGCGGAATAGTAGTTGCATAACCGCTGGACGCCGCAGACCTGGGCAACCGTCAGGGCGGTCGTCAGGCGTTCATAGGCGGTGAATGTTTGTAAGCGTGTCACTGCAAGCTGGTCGGGGAAGAACTCTACAGCAAGAGCACGCGCCGGGATCAGCCACGAATGAAAGGGATCAAGTGTTTCTTCATCAAGGATCACGTCGAGCAGAAAAGGATCGGTTACCTTTGCGGCTCCCGGAACCAGTGGCAAAACGTCATACTCCGAAGTACTGGATTGCGTTTCATGATACCAGTGGCTTTTGCCGGTAATGTGGCGTTGTTCCATGGGTACTCCTTGGTCGTAAAGGAAATCGTTATCCTGACGCAAGGCTGGGAGGGGAGAAAGACGGATCGGCGATAACAAATATCAGAAAGGTATAACAGAGAAATCGGGCGGCAGAACGCCGCCCATCTTTACCAACAGAACGATTATTTCAGTTCCAGTTCGTTCATGGCAGCGATGCTGAAACCGCCATCAACGTGAACGACTTCACCGGAGATACCAGCGGAGAGGTCGGAGCACAGGAACGCTGCAGAGTTACCTACATCTTCAATGGTAACGGTACGACGAATCGGTGTAACCGCTTCGCAGTGAGCCAGCATTTTACGGAAGTCTTTGATGCCGGAAGCCGCCAGAGTACGGATCGGACCCGCAGAGATGGCGTTAACACGCACACCTTCCGGACCCATCGCGTTAGCCATATAGCGTACGTTCGCTTCCAGAGACGCTTTTGCCAGACCCATAACGTTGTAGTTCGGGATAGCGCGTTCGGCGCCCAGGTAGGAGAGGGTCAGCAGGGCAGAACCCGGATTCAGCATGGAACGGCAAGCTTTTGCCATTGCAACGAAGCTGTAAGAGCTGATGTCGTGGGCAATTTTGAAGCCTTCACGGGTAACGGCGTTAACATAGTCACCATCCAGCTGATCGCCAGGTGCAAAACCAATAGAGTGTACGAAGCCGTCAAATTTCGGCCAGACTTTACCCAGTTCAGCGAACATGGTGTCGATGCTGGCATCTTCGGCAACATCGCACTGCAGAACGATGTCAGAACCTAATTGAGCGGCAAATTCTTCTACGCGGCCTTTCAGTTTGTCGTTCTGGTAGGTGAATGCCAGTTCAGCTCCTTCGCGGTGCATCGCCTGAGCGATACCGTAGGCGATGGACAGTTTGCTGGCAACACCGGTTACCAGAATGCGCTTACCGGAAAGAAAACCCATAGCTTTAATCCTTATTGTTGATGCTTGTTGTGCCTGAAAATCAGGCGATTCGTCGTTTAAATAAACAGTACGAACAGATAAACGGTTATTATAATCAACCAGGCTGTGGGTGGCTATAGTTGCCAGGTCCGACCGGAGCAGGGCGCGGGCAGGGTGGGTGCTTTTCCCCTCACCCTAACCCTCTCCCCAGAGGGGCGAGGGGATCGTATTGTGCAAATATTGTCACCCCAGCAACAAACAGGCACATACAGCCCCCTAGTCCTTTCAGGGAGAGGGTGACCGGCAGTTCAGTCCTGGCCGAATATTTTTTATCATCCGCCTCTATATTTTCACCACAACAGCCACCCGGCTCGGTCGGCTTCCTCGCCCTTTCAGGGAGAGGGCTGGGGAGAGGGTGACCGGCGATTCAGTCCTTGCCGAATATTCTTCACCATCCGACTCCATGTTTTCACCACAGCAACTACCCGACTCAGTCGGCTCCCTCGCCCTTTCAGGGAGAGGGCTGGGGTGAGGGTGACAGGCAACTCAGTTCCTACAGAATAATCTCCAGCACCGCTTCCTCATTACAATCAATCTCGTTATTCCAGAAACGCAGCACGGTCCAGCCCTGCGACTCAAGCCAGCGTGTGCGCCTGGTATCATAGGCAACTGTCGAATCATGCTGCCCACCATCCAGCTCAACTACTACACGCGCCGAGCAGCAGGCAAAATCGAGAATGTAGCTCCCCACCGGATGTTGACGGCGAAATTTGAAATCACCAAAACGTCGGCTGCGAAGATATCGCCAGAGCTTTCGTTCCTGCGGGGTGAGATTGCGTCTTAAATAACGCGCATTTGATTTTATTTTATCCATCCACTCATTCTGACAAGATTTAATCCCTTGTCAGAATGAGGTGAATTATCTGGAAGGCGGGTTCAGAAAATCAACGATCTTTGCGCCACGCATCCGCCGTCAACGCTTCGCCAAAGTGCCCGGAAATGAGCCGTTTGGTGAGTTCATGTAGCGGCGATGCCAGCACGTCAGCCGTACTACCGCGCTCGACCACTTCACCCTGATGCATGACCAGAACCTGGTCGCTGATATGCTTCATCATCCCGATATGTTGGGTAACATAAATATAAGAAATGCCCTGTTTCTCTTGTAGCTCCAGCATCAGATTAATCAACTGCGAACGCATCGACATATCCAGCGAGGCGAGAGCTTCATCCGCGATAATAACTTTTGGGCGCAATATCAGCGCGCGCGCCAGACCCAGACGTTGTTTTTGCCCAGGTGCCAGCATATGCGGATAGTAACTGACGTGATCCGGTAGCAGCCCGACCATACGCATTGTTTCAATAATCTGTTTGCGGCGCTGTTCAGGTTCCAGATCGGTGTTCAAACGCAGAGGAAAATCAAGGATCTGCGAGATACGCTGACGCGGATTCAACGAGGTCGATGGATCCTGAAAAATCATGCGAATCCGCTGGCTGCGGAAGGAGTAATCGCCAAAATGCAGCGGATGATCGTCAATCAATAACTCGCCGCTGGTTGGCTCAATCATTCCTGCCAGCATTTTCGCCAGCGTCGATTTACCGGAGCCGTTTTCACCAATAATCGCCAGCGTCTGGCGTTCACGTAGCGTAAAGCTCAAGGGTTTTACGGCTTCTACGGTCTGACGACGAAACCAGCCAGTTCGGTAGCGGAACGTTTTGCTTAAATTACGCACTTCGAGCAGCGTTTCGATCATCTCACTCTTTCTCCATATTCAGCGGGAAATGACAGGCATAGAGATGATTTTTCGCGCCCGTCAGGCGCGGCGTCACTATACATTCTCGTTGTGCATATGGGCAACGTGGCCCCAGACGACAACCAATGGGTAATTGTTCCAGAAGCGGGATTGCACCAGGCAGCGTATTGAGGCGACTTTTATGCGGCATCGCGCTGCCGAAATCCGGTATCGCGCGGATCAGCGCCTGGGTGTAAGGATGATGCGGCATTGTCACCAGCTCCTTACTTGGCGCGGTTTCCACTGTCTGACCACAATAAAGCACGTTGATTTTATCCGCCCATTGGCTAAGCATTTGTAAGTCATGGCTGATAAGCAAAATAGTAGTATTGCTGTTTTGATTCAAACGCGTCAGCAGGCGAAAGATTTGCGCCTGTGTTGTTGGCTCCATTGAGTTTGTAGGTTCGTCAGCTATTAGCAGACGTGGTTGATTCGCCAGCGCGATGGCAATCATCACTTTCTGGCACTCACCTTCGGTCAACTCATACGGAAAGCTGCGCATCGCATCTTTGTGATCTTTAATCCCCACGCGGTGCAGCAGCTCAATGGCGCGGCGTTTGCGCCAGCCAAAACGCTGCCACCAACGGCCTTTATAGGTCCAGGCCGGGATGTTTTGCATTAACTGACGCCCCACACGTTCAGAAGGGTCGAGACACGATTGTGGTTCCTGAAAAATCATCGACACGTTGTGCCCAACCAGCTTGCGCCGTTCGCGCGCGGAAAGACGCAGCAGATCGATGTCATCAAAACGCATACGGTCAGCGGTAACACGCCAGTTATCTTTATTGACGCCACAAATCGCTTTCGCAATCAAACTTTTGCCGGAGCCGGATTCACCAACAAGGCCCCGGATTTCGCCTTCGGTTAAGGTCATACTCACGCGGTCAACGGCTTTAACCCACTCATCACCGGTTTTAAATTCAATGGTCAGGTTACGAATATCCAGTAACGGCATTATTCCACCCCCGCAATAATTGCACGACGCACACCATCACCAAGGAGGTTAACCAACAACACGCTGATCATAATTGCCGCCCCAGGAAGCATGACGGTCCACGGGGCGACATAAATCAGTTCCAGTGCATCGCCGAGCATCGCTCCCCATTCAGGAGAGGGAAGTTGCGCGCCGAGATCAAGAAAGCCCAGCGCGGCAATATCAAGAATTGCCATTGACAGTGCGCGGGTGATCTCAGTGACCAGTCCAGCGGTGATGTTTGGCAGTACGGCAAACCAGAGAATATTCAGCGTCGTTGCCCCATCCAGGCGAGCAGCGATAACGTACTCTTTTTCCAGTTCATCATGCACCATGCTGTAGACCGAACGCACCATACGCGGCAGCAGCGCCAGCCAGACGGCAAACATCGCGTGCGACAAACTCGGCCCGGCAAATGCCACAACGATAATTGCCAGCAGCAGGGACGGGATCGCCAGTAAGGTATCCAGAATATGATTAAGCACCGCTGACCGTAGACCATGCGTCGCACCGGCGAAGGTGCCGAGCACCAGACCACAGATGGTAGCAGCAAGTGTCACCACAAATGCGCCGCCAACGGTAGGCGCAGCGCCGCTCAATAAACGGCTTAAAACGTCGCGTCCGAGGTCGTCAGTCCCCAGGAAGAAAGAGACTTCGCCATAGCGAGACCATGACGGTGGCAACAATTGATAACCGAGAAATTGCTGGTCAATGCCGTAAGGCGCAAACCAGCCGCCAAAAATACACAGCACAGCCAGCCCCGCGCAGCCGTACAGGCCGACCATTGCAGCGGCATCACCATAGAATTTGCGCCAGGCGGTACGCAGCGTGCCCGGTGGGCGCTTCTCGCTGTATACGCTATCGTAAGGCATACCATTCCTTATGTTTCAGAGGGTTAGCCATAGCACCCAAAATATCAGAAATCACGTTAATAATAATGACCAGAGAGCCACACACCATCACACCGGCGGAAATCGCTGCGTAATCTTGTTGGCGAATGGCGTTAATTAACCAGCGCCCCAAACCAGGCCAGCTAAAGACCATTTCGGTGATCATCGCCAGCGTCAGCATGGTGGAAAATTGCAAGCCCAAACGAGGGATGACGGGGGGTAGCGCGTTATGCAGCACATGGCGACGCAAAATAGTAAAGCGTGACAAACCACGGGTCGCCGCCGCTTTCACATAGTTCTGGTCATACACTTCGATAGTGCTGATACGCATCAATCGGATCACTTCAGTTGTTGGCGCAACCGACAGGGTGATAACCGGCAACACCATATGGCGTATTGCGCTCATGATCATTTCATCCCGCCACGGAGAGTCTGAAAGCCAGGCATCAATCAACGCAAAGCCAGTAACAGGTTTCACTTCATAGAGCAAATCGAAACGCCCTGAAACGGGCAGCCAGCCCAGCGTCAGCGAACAAAACAGCGTCAGCAGAAGCGCCAGCCAGAAAACCGGGATTGAAAAGCCCAGCAACGCGATGGCATTGATCAAGTTATCTTGCCACTTATGGCGCGTAATCCCGGCAATCATGCCCACCGGGATGCCGACAATTAGCGCAAAGCCGAAAGCGAGGATGCATAGCTCAATCGTTGCCGGAAAAACCTCTTTTAACTGTTCGGCTATCGGTTGTCCGTTAATGCTGGAAACGCCAAAATCCCAGTGGATCAGGCCGTTAAACCAGAATACCCAGGCATTCCCCAGTGAAGCGCCTTGTAACGGCGCATGTGGCGTGAAATAGCTCAAACTGAAGCCAACAAAAGTCAGCAGGAACAGGGTCACGATCAATAATAAAACGCGGCGTAAGGTGAAGATAATCATGGTTTTTTCACCTCTTGCTTTTCGCGGTATACGCCAGCGAAGGAGGCGTTACCAAATGGGCTAAGAACCAGCCCTTTGATATCGTACCGATAGGCCTGCAAGCGTAATGATGAGGCCAGCGGCAGAATGGGTAACTCCTGCGCCAGAATACTTTGCGCTTCGTCATAGGCTTCAATACGCGCCGCCAGTTGCTGCGAAGAGAGCGCCTTACGCAACACGTTGTCGAATTTCGGGTCGCACCAGTGGGCGAGGTTGGTCTGCGAATGAATTGCCGCGCAGCTCAGTAGCGGACGGAAGAAACTGTCCGGGTCGTTACTGTCCGTCGCCCAACCGGATAACGTCAGATCATGGCTCATATCCATCAACCGCGCCTCCTGAAAACGACCTTCTACCGGCACAATCACCACTTTCACGCCGACCTGTGCCATATCCGCCTGAATCAGTTCGGCAGTTTTCAGCGGACTGGGGTTCCACGCCTGCGAACGTGTTGGCACCCACAGTTTCAGCGTTAAGTTTTCCAGCCCCAATGCCTTTAACTGTTCGCGTGATTTCGCCGGATTGTATTCGGTAATTTTAGCCTCGTTGTCATAAGCCCACGAGGCGCGCGGTAAAATAGAGGCCGCCGTTTCAGCCGTACCGTAATAGATAGATTGCATCAGGCGCTGGTTATTAATCGCCAGTGCCAGCGCATGACGGACAGCCGGATTATTTAGCGGCGGTTTGGCGGTGTTAAATGCCAGATAGGCGACGTTCATCCCCGGACGCAGCGTTAAACGCAAACGCGGGTCGTCGCGCAAAATGGATAGCTGGCTGGCAGCAGGCCAGGCCAGAACATCACATTCACCGGTCAATAGTTTCGACAGACGTCCGGTGCCACCAGAGCCTAAATCCACCACCACCTGCGGCATCAACGGTTTGCCTCGCCAGAACTCATCATGACGTTGCAGGCGAATATATTGCCCCGTGCGATTTTCCGACAGTTTATACGGCCCGGTGCCTACGGGTTGGCGGTCGAGTTGTTCCTGACGATCTTCTTTCTCTAATTTCTGCGCATATTCGGCAGACATTACTGACGCATAATGGGTCGCCAGATGCCATAAAAAAGAAGCATCCGGCTGGGCCAGACGGAACTCAACGGTATGATTATCCAGCTTGCGGACGCTTTTCACGTTATCAGCAAATTGCAGGCTGTCGAAATAGGGAAAGTTGCTCCCGTTGACGTTATGCCACGGGTTGTTACGGTCAAAAATTCGCTGGAAGGTAAACACCACATCGTCGGCATTCATTTTGCGAGTAGGCGTAAACCAGTCGGTTTTTTGAAACGGGACATCGCGACGCAGGTGGAAGCGATAGGTCGCGCCGTTGTCGAGCACTTCCCAGCTTTCGGCAAGTTCCGGCATCAGACGATAAGTATAAGGATCGACATCCAGTAGTCGATCATAAAACTGGGCGGCAAGGGTATCGACAATTAACCCACTGCTCGCTTTGGATGGGTTAAAGGTGTTGACCTGCCCGCTGACGCAATAGACAAAACCGCTGTCGCGGATATCAGCGTGCGGGGTGGGTTCAGGCGCGGCGATTGCCTGACCACTCACAAGTCCAGCAATCACCAAAAGAGACGATAATACCTGGCGCATAATATTAAGGGATTTTATGTAAAGAGGCTATCTTACTAATATTTAATGACATTTGCCATTACCGTTTGTGTTCAGGGGTCGCAATGAGGGCAGTATGGTTGGTTGTTGCACATGTGGCGTCGCCATCTGTTCAACATTCGTACCCGTGATTTCTTATAACTATAACTCACAGAACTACTTAGCGAGGTGCCGTTTGACTTGCTCGTAAGAAGCCAGCCCGAACTGGCCTTAATAAAGGATTACTCATTACCCCATTGATTCAAAAACTCTGCGATCTCATCAATGCGTGCGGGATTGATCCCCGCTTCAGCAGCCATGTCATGCTGAGCTTCTTCGCTGATCTCTTCATTATTCATCAAACGGGTGAGCAGTAACTGGAAGTAGTGAGCCAGTGGCGTGCGTTCAGCTTCTGCGACAGGTTCTGCGCATTCGGTCGCGTACTCATCGGCAATATCAAAATATTTTAGTGGGATATCGTGGTTCATTATCTGCCCTGGGGTTAATGCGTTAAGCACAGGGGCGGATGATAGCACTCGTGATCCGGGTCATACATCTTTTTATGGATAATGGCGCTGCGTATTGCCAACAGGCAGGGCAATACGCAGCGCATCCAACACATTACGTCTCGCTCACTGGTGTTCTGTCACCTTCATACAACGGCACTTTGCGATAGCGGCGGATCAGATACCACAAATATGCGCCGCCTAACGAGGTCCAAACCAGACCGAGCGTCAGTGAAGTTGACTCCAGGTTAACCCACAACACGCCTACCGTCAGCGCGCCAACCAGCGGCATCAGCAAATAGTGAAAGTGATCCTTCCAGCTTTTATTCATTCCTTTACGCCGCCAGAAATGATTAAACACCGACAAATTGACGAAGGTAAATGCCACCAACGCGCCGAAGTTAATCAATGCTGTAGCGGTGACTAAATCAAAGAACAGCGCCGACAACGCGACAATCCCGACCATAATGACGTTCAGCGCCGGGGTGCGCCATTTCGGGTGCACATAGCCAAACACGCGCTCCGGAAACACATTGTCACGCCCCATCACATACAGCAGACGCGACACGCTGGCATGTGAAGCCAGGCCAGACGCTAATGTGTTCACAAACGTGGTGCAGAGGAATATCGACTGGAACAGCTTGCCGCCGACGTACAGTGCAATCTCCGGCAGCGCGGCATCCGGGTCTTTAAAGCGGCTGATATCCGGGAAGAACAGTTGCATAAAGAACGACGCGGCAATAAATATAACGCCACCGTAAACCGCCGTCAGGAAGATGGCTTTCGGGATCACGCGCGCGGCGTCCGGCGTCTCTTCTGAAAGCGTGGTCACCGCATCAAAACCAAGAAACGAGAAGCACACGATCGTCGCCCCGGTAATAATCGGAATCAGATGCGCGTTCTCACTGATAAACGGCTGTAGCGACCAGACGGTGCCAACGCTTTCTCCTTTATGCAGTCCCTGAACCACCAGGAAGATAAACACCACCATGATGGAGATTTGCACCAGTACAAACAGGGTATTGAAGTTAGCAACCAGATTGACGCTCTTCAGATTCGCGGCGGTTAAAATGGCGACGAAGGTTACCACCCACACCCACGGCGGCACTTCCGGGAAGAGGGCGGAGAGATAGATTTTCGCCAACAAAACGTTGATCATCGGCAAAAAGAGATAATCCAGCAGCGATGACCAGCCGACCATAAAGCCGACGTGCGGGTTAATCGACTTTTGCGCGTAGGTATAGGCCGAACCGGCCTCCGGAAACTGGCGAACCAGTTTGCCGTAGCTGATAGCGGTAAACAGCACACCCGCCAGCGCCAGCAAATAGGACGCCGGAACGTGACCGTCGCTAATGCCAGATACAATACCAAAAGTATCAAATACGGTCATCGGCGTGAGATAGGCCAGACCCATCATCACCACCTGCCACAATTTCAGTGATTTTCGCAGACGGGTTTTGCCGGGTTGCGCAGCAATATTCAGTGGTGAATTAATAGCCATAATTGCTGCCTCCCCTGCGTAATAAGGTTTGCGGTCGTGTCGACCTGAAATCAAACCTGTTTAGCAAGGGAAGCAAAGGGGGCGGAGTCCAGTCAGTCGCAGGAGGGGCGCATACGCAGCCTCCCTCGCCATGCGGGGATTTAATCATCGGCATCATCTCATTTCCTCGTCACAGTCTTAATCGTTAACGGAAGCCCGTTGCCGCCTGCGCTCCATAACGCGACATCCGGGAAATGTC
Organism: Escherichia sp. MOD1-EC7011; assembly: GCF_002965005.1. Lineage (NCBI taxonomy): Bacteria > Pseudomonadati > Pseudomonadota > Gammaproteobacteria > Enterobacterales > Enterobacteriaceae > Escherichia > Escherichia sp. MOD1-EC7011. The sequence continues at coordinate 49,520 of NZ_PTRD01000013.1, read as the reverse complement.
TGGATTACCAGCAAATGTCAGGCCTGGCTCCGCTCAGGCCGATGAAACAACCCCGCAAGGGGGATTACGCGTTTTTCAACATCCACTCAATTTCTGTTTCTGTGATAAGGCGCTCAAACTGCAACAGCTCATCATTTTTACAGGCGTGATACACATGACAGAAACGTTCGCCTAAATAGTGGCGCAGGTGATCATTCTCGATAAACTCACCCAGGGCATCGCTCTGGCGAATCGGGAAGGGTAAGCCTTCCTGTTCCAGGCCGTTGCCTTCGACTTCTTCCTGTAACGGCAGCTCGTTATCAAGGCCATGCAAAATACCGGCAAAAATCGCTGCCATCACCAGATATGGGTTGGCATCGGCACCCGCCACGCGATATTCCACGCGGTGGTTATGACGGTCGCCGCACGGAATACGCAGGGCGACGGTACGGTTGTTATGGCCCCACGACGCCTGCGTCGGTACATACATACCTGGCTGGAAGCGGCGATACGAGTTCACGTTTGGTGCCAGCAACGCCATTGATGACGGCATCAGGTCAATCATCCCGGCGAGCATCTTTTTCAGTAGCGGCGAATCTTCGCCTTCCGCGTCAGCTAGCACGTTCTCTCCACGATTATTTTGCATACTAATATGGATATGCATCCCGCTGCCCGCGTGTTCTTCATACGGCTTCGCCATAAAAGTGGCGTGCATCTTATGCTTTTCCGCCATCAAGCGCACCAGGCGTTTAAGGGCTAATGCATCATCGCAGGCTTCAAGTACGTTATCGGTATGGTAAAGGTTGATTTCAAACTGGCCTGGCGAAGCCTCGGCGACCGCACCATCTGCCGGAATCAGCTGTAATTGCGCCAGTTCATCAATATCATTGAGCACATCGGCGAAGTGGTTGAGGTTATCGACAGAGTAGACCTGGCTTTGGGTATTGCGGTCATCGGTGCCGGGCGCGCAGGGCGGTTGCAGATACCCTTCGGCGTCGCGCTGGCGATCCAGTAAATAGAACTCCAGCTCTACCGCTACGACCGGGAACAATCCGCGCTGGCGTAGCTGCTGCCACAGGCGGTTGAGTACATTCCTCGGCTCAACGTCAAAGGGAGCGCCATCTTCATCGACCATGGTCAGAAGCATTTGACCAATAAACTCAGGATCGGCGGCAGAAGGGGTTAAAGAACCGAGAATAGGGGCACAGGTACGATCTGGCTCGCCCATTTCTTGACCTAGCCCTGCTTCTTCTACCACATTGCCCAGAATATCCATCGCAAACACCGAAGCCGGGAAGTAGCATCCTTTCTCCAGTTTTTTCAGGCTGGAGAAGGGGACGCGTTTTCCACGAAAACAGCCATTAAGATCGGTAAGTAAAACATCAACATATTGCGTATTCGGGTAGCGTTCCAGATAGCGTTTCACTTCCTGCGTAAAGGCGCTACCCCGCCTCTCTTCTGACTGCTGAACAAAGTTCTCTACTTCAACGATATTGGTTTCCATGATTCTTCGCCTTTGGTTTTGTTTTCCACTCGTTATCAGAGCGTAAAATATAATGACCACTCTTCGAATCTGTATGTAAACTAAATGTTTGTCAAATGTTAAATTGAGTTTGCAAAAAAGAAAACTCACTGCTAGATTGAAAAAATATTGAACAGAAAGGTCATTTAAACCGCAGTAATGGCGATAATTTAGTCCACTTTGTGAGATTGAGCATGGAAAATATAATGAACAATCCTGTTATCGGTGTCGTAATGTGCAGGAACAGGCTTAAGGGGCATGAGACCCAGACTCTGCAAGAAAAGTACCTGAATGCCATCATTCACGCAGGTGGTTTGCCGATTGCGCTTCCCCATGCGCTGGCTGAGCCGTCATTACTTGAAGAACTTTTGCCGAAACTTGATGGCATTTATCTTCCTGGTAGCCCCAGCAATGTGCAGCCGCACCTATATGGTGAAAACGGCGATGAGCCTGACGCCGATCCCGGGCGTGATCTTCTGAGCATGGCGTTAATTAACGCTGCACTCGAAAGGCGCATCCCCATTTTCGCCATCTGCCGGGGGTTACAGGAACTGGTGGTGGCAACCGGAGGTTCGTTGCATCGCAAGCTGTGCGAACAGCCTGAATTGCTGGAACATCGGGAAGATCCCGAACTGCCGGTGGAGCAGCAATATGCGCCGTCGCATGAAGTTCAGGTTGAAGAGGGGGGATTACTGTCTGCGCTGTTACCTGAATGTAGCAACTTTTGGGTAAACTCTCTGCATGGACAAGGGGCGAAGGTTGTTAGCCCACGGTTGCGTGTTGAAGCTCGCTCGCCGGATGGCTTAGTTGAGGCGGTTAGCGTCATCAATCATCCTTTCGCGCTGGGCGTACAGTGGCACCCGGAATGGAACAGTAGCGAGTACGCGCTTTCGCGTATATTGTTCGAGGGCTTTATCACCGCTTGTCAGCACCATATCGCTGAAAAACAGCGACTCTGACCACTACAGTTTAAGGAAATGCAAATATGAGTGATGAGGGACTGGCGCCAGGAAAACGCTTGTCGGAAATCCGCCAGCAGCAGGGGCTTTCACAACGTCGTGCCGCCGAACTCTCCGGGCTGACTCACAGTGCTATCAGTACGATAGAACAGGATAAAGTCAGCCCTGCCATCAGTACGCTGCAAAAGCTGCTGAAGGTGTATGGACTGTCACTCTCGGAATTCTTTTCCGAGCCGGAGAAACCTGATGAGCCGCAGGTCGTCATTAATCAGGACGACTTAATTGAAATGGGCAGTCAGGGTGTGTCAATGAAGCTGGTTCATAACGGTAACCCGAATCGCACGTTGGCGATGATCTTTGAAACGTACCAGCCGGGCACAACCACTGGGGAAAGAATTAAGCATCAGGGTGAGGAAATAGGCACTGTACTGGAAGGTGAAATTGTTCTGACCATTAATGGACAGGATTATCACCTCGTCGCGGGGCAAAGTTATGCCATTAATACCGGCATCCCGCACAGTTTCAGCAATACGTCGGCAGGCATTTGCCGAATTATCAGCGCCCATACACCCACCACGTTTTAATCTTTTAGCTCTGTAAGCCGGGTAAGCGCAATGCGCCCGGCAATCTATAAAGAATGTCGCCAGAAATAAACGGGCATACGGCCCGGGGAGCTCTGCGCCCTGACGTTCACAAACTGCATATATCTGATAGACGTGAAACAGGAGTCATAATGAATTTTCATCATCTGGCTTACTGGCAGGATAAAGCGTTAAGTCTCGCCATTGAAACCCGCTTATTTATTAACGGTGAATATACCGCTGCGGCGGAAAACGAAACCTTCGAAACCGTTGATCCGGTCACCCAGGCGCCGCTAGCGAATATTGCGCGCGGTAAAAGCGCCGATATCGACCGCGCGGTGAGCGCGGCACGCAACGTATTTGAACGCGGCGACTGGTCGCTCTCTTCTCCGGCTAAACGCAAAGTGGTACTGAATAAACTCGCCGATTTAATGGAAGCCCACGCGGAAGAACTGGCGTTGCTGGAAACGCTCGATACCGGCAAACCGATTCGTCACAGCCTGCGTGATGATATTCCCGGCGCGGCACGCGCCATTCGCTGGTACGCCGAAGCGATCGATAAAGTGTATGGCGAAGTGGCGACCACCAGTAGCCATGAGCTGGCGATGATTGTGCGCGAACCGGTCGGCGTAATTGCCGCCATCGTCCCATGGAACTTCCCGCTGTTGCTGACCTGCTGGAAACTCGGCCCGGCGCTGGCGGCAGGTAACAGCATTGTCCTGAAACCGTCCGAAAAATCGCCGCTCAGTGCGATGCGCCTTGCGGGGCTGGCGAAAGAAGCCGGTCTGCCGGATGGCGTGTTGAACGTAGTAACTGGTTTTGGTCATGAGGCGGGGCAGGCGCTTTCTCGTCATAACGATATCGATGCCATCGCCTTTACCGGCTCCACGCGTACCGGTAAACAACTGCTGAAAGACGCAGGCGACAGCAACATGAAACGCGTCTGGCTGGAAGCAGGTGGTAAAAGCGCCAACATCGTTTTTGCTGACTGCCCGGATCTGCAAAAAGCGGCGAGCGCGACCGCCGCAGGTATCTTCTACAACCAGGGCCAGGTGTGCATCGCCGGAACGCGTTTGTTGCTGGAAGAGAGCATCGCCGATGAATTCTTAGCCCTGTTAAAACAGCAGGCGCAAAACTGGCAGCCGGGGCATCCGCTTGATCCCGCAACCACCATGGGCACCTTAATCGACTGCACGCATGCTGACTCGGTCCACACCTTTATTCGTGAAGGCGAAGGCAAAGGGCAACTGCTGCTGGATGGTCGTAACGCTGAACTGGCTGCGGCCATCGGCCCGACCATCTTTGTGGACGTAGACCCGAATGCGTCCTTAAGTCGCGAAGAGATTTTCGGCCCGGTGCTGGTGGTTACCCGTTTCACATCAGAAGATCAGGCGCTACAGCTTGCCAACGACAGCCAGTACGGGCTCGGCGCGGCGGTGTGGACGCGCGATCTCTCCCGCGCGCACCGCATGAGCCGCCGTTTGAAAGCGGGTTCCGTCTTCGTCAACAACTACAACGATGGCGATATGACCGTACCGTTTGGCGGTTATAAGCAGAGCGGCAACGGTCGCGACAAATCCCTGCACGCCCTTGAAAAATTCACCGAACTGAAAACCATCTGGATAAGCCTGGAGGCCTGAAATGACCGAACATACCAGCAGTTACTACGCCGCCAGTGCGAATAAATATGCCCCTTTCGAGACGCTGAATGAGTCAATCACCTGTGATGTTTGCGTGGTTGGCGGCGGCTATACCGGGCTTTCCTCTGCACTGCATCTGGCAGAAGCGGGCTTTGATGTGGTAGTACTCGAAGCCTCACGCATCGGCTTCGGCGCCAGCGGGCGCAACGGCGGCCAGCTTGTGAACTCCTACAGCCGCGACATCGACGTTATTGAAAAAAGCTACGGCATGGATACCGCCCGTATGCTCGGCAGCATGATGTTTGAAGGTGGCGAGATCATTCGCGAGCGCATCAAACGTTATCAGATTGACTGCGACTACCGCCCCGGCGGCCTGTTTGTGGCGATGAATGATAAACAGCTCGCGACTCTTGAAGAGCAGAAAGAGAACTGGGAACGCTATGGTAACAATCAACTCGAACTGCTGGACGCCAGTGCCATTCGCCGTGAAGTTGCCAGCGATCGCTACACCGGTGCGCTGCTGGATCACAGCGGCGGGCATATTCACCCGCTGAACCTCGCTATTGGTGAAGCCGACGCCATTCGTCTGAACGGCGGACGTGTGTATGAGCTTTCTGCGGTCACGCAGATCCAGCACACCACGCCAGCCGTGGTGCGGACTGCCAAAGGTCAGGTAACGGCGAAGTATGTGATTGTCGCCGGGAATGCGTATCTGGGCGATAAAGTGGAGCCGGAACTGGCGAAGCGCAGTATGCCGTGCGGCACGCAGGTAATCACCACCGAGCGGCTTTCCGATGATTTAGCCCGTTCGCTGATCCCGAAAAACTACTGTGTCGAAGACTGTAACTATCTGCTTGATTACTACCGCCTGACTGCCGATAACCGCCTGCTGTACGGTGGTGGCGTGGTGTATGGCGCACGTGACCCGGATGACGTTGAGCGCCTGGTGGTGCCGAAACTGCTGAAAACCTTCCCGCAGCTGAAGGGCGTAAAAATCGACTACCGCTGGACGGGCAACTTCTTGCTGACCCTGTCACGTATGCCACAGTTTGGTCGCCTTAATAAAAACATTTACTACATGCAGGGCTACAGCGGCCACGGCGTTACCTGTACCCATCTCGCCGGGCGTTTAATTGCTGAACTGCTACGCGGAGATGCCGAGCGTTTCGACGCCTTCGCCAATCTGCCGCATTACCCGTTCCCTGGCGGGCGCACGCTGCGCGTGCCGTTTACCGCGATGGGCGCAGTCTATTACAGCCTGCGCGATCGTCTGGGCGTTTAATTTCCGATTAACAGTGAAGAGTCAAAAGGTGTGAAACATGAGCAACAATGAATTCCATCAGCGTCGTCTTTCTGCCACCCCGCGCGGGGTTGGCGTAATGTGTAACTTCTTCGCCCAGTCGGCAGAAAACGCCACGTTGAAGGATGTTGAGGGCAACGAGTACATCGATTTCGCCGCAGGCATCGCGGTGCTGAACACCGGACATCGCCATCCTGAACTGGTGGCGGCAGTGGAACAGCAACTGCAACAGTTTACCCACACCGCGTACCAGATTGTGCCATACGAAAGCTACGTCACCCTGGCGGAGAAAATTAACGCCCTTGCCCCGGTGAGCGGTCAGGCCAAAACCGCGTTCTTCACCACCGGTGCGGAAGCAGTTGAGAATGCGGTGAAAATTGCCCGCGCCCATACCGGGCGTCCAGGCGTGATTGCGTTCAGCGGTGGCTTCCACGGCCGCACGTATATGACCATGGCGTTAACCGGAAAAGTTGCGCCGTATAAAATTGGCTTCGGCCCGTTCCCGGGGTCGGTGTATCACGTGCCGTATCCGTCAGAACTGCATGGCATTTCGACGCAAGATTCCCTCGACGCCATCGAGCGTCTGTTTAAATCAGACATCGAAGCGAAGCAGGTTGCCGCCATTATTTTCGAACCGGTGCAGGGCGAGGGCGGTTTTAACGTGGCGCCAAAAGAGCTGGTTTCTGCGATTCGCCGTCTGTGCGACGAGCACGGTATTGTGATGATTGTTGATGAAGTGCAAAGCGGTTTTGCGCGTACCGGAAAACTTTTTGCCATGGATCACTACGCCGATAAGCCGGACTTAATGACGATGGCGAAAAGCCTCGCGGGTGGTATGCCGCTTTCGGGCGTGGTCGGTAATGCCAACATTATGGATGCGCCCGCGCCGGGCGGGCTTGGCGGCACTTACGCCGGTAACCCGCTGGCAGTTGCCGCCGCGCACGCGGTGCTCAACATTATCGACAAAGAATCCCTTTGCGACCGTGCGAATCAACTCGGTCAGCGCCTGACGCAAACGCTGATTGAGGCCAAAGAAAGCATTCCGGCCATTGCTGCGGTACGCGGTCTGGGGTCGATGATTGCGGCAGAATTTAACGACCCGCAAACGGGCGAGCCGTCAGCCGCCATTGCGCAGAAAATTCAGCAACGCGCGCTGGCGCAGGGGCTGTTACTGTTGACCTGTGGCGCATACGGCAACGTGATTCGTTTCCTGTATCCGCTGACCATCCCGGATGCGCAATTCGATGCGGCAATGAAAATTTTGCAGGATGCGCTGAGAGATTAATAGCCCAACGCAATAATGCCTGATGCGCTGCGCTTATCAGGCCTACAAACGGCGTATTGATTTTGTAGGCTTGATCGCCTCATCCGGCAAGCCACATTGCCCAACTCCACTAAATCTGGTGCTTTTTAAGCAATGCGCGGAACTGATGATAGGTTAACCCCAGCAATTCAGCCGCGCGCTTCTGGTTATATTTCCCCTGTTGCAAACTGAGTTGCAGTAACTCTTTTTCCTGCTGCAGCTGAAACTCACGTAAATCCAGCGGCAGTGCCGGAAGCGAGGTGGTTTCTGAAACGGCGATAGTGTCTTCAGGCGGACGCCGTTTAAAGGGATCAATAATGATGTCATCAAGCGGATAATCGCTGGTGCCGTGGCGATACACTGAACGTTCCACCACGTTTTTCAATTCACGAATATTTCCCGGCCAGCGATAATTCAGCAATGTTTCTCTGGCGTGCTCGGTAAAACCCGGGAACAGAGGCAGCTTGATTTCCCGACACATCTGGATGGCAAAGTGTTCTGCCATCAACATAATGTCGCTTTCGCGCTCGCGCAGTGGTGGCAGTTGCACTACATCAAAAGCCAGCCGGTCGAGCAGGTCAGCGCGAAAAGTACCTTCATTGACCATCGCCGGGAGATCGGCATTCGTCGCGCATACCAACCGCACATTCACCTGCAATGGCTGGCTGCCGCCGACGCGTTCCAGTTCACCATATTCAATCACGCGTAATAACTTTTCCTGCACCATCATTGGTGCCGTAGCGAGTTCATCAAGAAACAGCGTTCCGCCGTCGGCACGTTCAAATCGTCCCGGATGGCGTTTTTGCGCTCCGGTAAACGCACCGGCTTCGTGACCAAACAGTTCGGAATCCAGCAGATTTTCATTTAACGCCGCGCAGTTAAGGGAAATAAACGGCCCTTGCCAGCGGGAGGAGAGATAATGCAAACGGCTGGCGATCAGCTCTTTACCGGTGCCGCGTTCGCCAATAATCAAAACCGGTTTGTCCAGCGGCGCGAGATGCGAAACCTGTTCCAGCACTTCAAGAAAGCTGTTCGCCTCACCGAGTAAGTTATCTTTGTATTCTGCCATGATGAAATTCGCCACTTGTTAGTGTAATTCGCTAATTCATCCTGGCATGTTGCTGTTGAATCTTCAATCAGATCTTTATAAATCAAAAAGATAAAAAATTGGCACGCAAATTGTATTAACAGTTCAGCAGGACAATCCTGAACGAAGAAATCAAGAGGACAACATTATGGGTATTTTTTCTCGCTTTGCCGACATCGTGAACGCCAACATCAACGCCCTGTTAGAGAAAGCGGAAGATCCGCAGAAACTGGTGCGTCTGATGATCCAGGAAATGGAAGATACATTAGTTGAAGTGCGTTCTACCTCGGCGCGTGCACTGGCGGAAAAGAAACAGCTGACTCGCCGTATTGAACAAGCGTCGGCACGTGAAGTTGAGTGGCAGGAAAAAGCCGAACTGGCGCTGCTGAAAGAGAGAGAAGATCTGGCGCGTGCGGCACTAATTGAAAAACAGAAACTGACCGATCTGATTAAGAGCCTGGAACATGAAGTGACGCTGGTGGACGATACGCTGGAGCGTATGAAGAAAGAGATTGGCGAGCTGGAAAACAAATTGAGCGAAACTCGCGCTCGCCAGCAGGCATTGATGTTGCGTCATCAAGCTGCAAACTCGTCGCGTGACGTGCGTCGTCAACTGGACAGTGGCAAACTGGATGAAGCAATGGCGCGTTTCGAATCTTTCGAACGTCGTATCGACCAGATGGAAGCGGAAGCAGAAAGCCACAGCTTCGGCAAACAAAAATCGCTGGACGATCAGTTTGCCGAACTGAAAGCCGATGATGCAATCAGTGAGCAACTGGCACAATTAAAAGCCAAAATGAAGCAAGACAATCAATAATAACATCCAGGCGGCGTCCGAACGCGCCGCCGCTCATCGTCTAAGGAGTACTTATGAGCGCGCTATTTCTGGCTATTCCGTTAACCATTTTTGTGCTGTTTGTTTTACCGATCTGGTTATGGCTGCATTACAGCAACCGATCCAGTCGCGGTGAATTGTCGCAAAGCGAACAGCAGCGATTAGCGCAACTGGCTGATGAAGCAAAACGGATGCGCGAACGCATTCAGGCGCTGGAATCCATTCTTGATGCAGAACATCCGAACTGGAGGGATCGCTAATGGCGGGCATTAATCTCAATAAAAAATTATGGCGTATTCCACAGCAGGGTATGGTGCGCGGCGTCTGCGCGGGGATTGCTAATTATTTTGATGTACCGGTAAAACTGGTGCGTATCCTCGTGGTGCTGTCGATTTTCTTCGGCCTGGCGCTATTTACCCTGGTTGCTTACATCATTTTGTCATTTGCTCTTGACCCGATGCCGGACAACATGGCGTATGGTGAACAACAACCTTCCAGCAGCGAATTGCTGGATGAAGTCGATCGTGAACTGGCGGCCAGTGAAACGCGTTTACGCGAGATGGAACGTTATGTCACTTCCGATACCTTCACGCTGCGTAGCCGTTTCCGTCAATTGTGAGGAAAGTTATGAATACTCGCTGGCAAAAAGCTGGGCAAAAGGTGAAGCCTGGTTTCAAATTAGCAGGCAAGCTGGTTCTTCTCACCGCTCTGCGCTACGGCCCGGCGGGTGTGGCGGGTTGGGCGATAAAATCTGTTGCTCGCCGACCACTGAAAATGTTGTTGGCTGTGGCGCTGGAACCGCTGTTAAGTCGTGCTGCCAATAAACTGGCGCAGCGTTATAAAAGGTGAGGGGAGTTTCGCAAAAATTGTTAAATCTCAGGCGTATAATGGATGGCAATTTTCATCCATAGAAGGACGCTTACATGTTTAAAAAAGGCTTACTTGCGCTGACGCTGGCGTTTTCACTGCCTGTTTTTGCTGCTGAACACTGGATCGATGTTCGTGTTCCAGAACAGTATCAGCAAGAACACGTTCAGGGAGCCATCAATATTCCCCTGAAGGAAGTGAAAGAGCGCATTGCCACCGCCGTTCCGGATAAAAACGACACCGTGAAAGTGTATTGCAACGCCGGACGCCAGTCCGGGCAGGCAAAAGAGATCCTCAACGAAATGGGATATACCCACGTTGAGAACGCCGGTGGTCTTAAAGACATTGCGATACCGAAGGTCAAAGGTTAACAAATTACTTATTGAGCGGTGTAAATAACGCCGCTTATTCATTTGATAAATCAAAATTAACCCACATTATTATCTCCAGCATCTCATCCTTTCTACAGCTTTCTGGCACAGGATAGCAATGAAGCGACTTAAAAATGAACTTAACGCGCTGGTGAATCGTGGCGTCGACAGGCACCTGCGACTGGCGGTAACCGGACTTAGCCGTAGTGGCAAAACGGCGTTTATCACCGCGATGGTCAATCAGTTGCTCAATATTCATGCAGGAGCACGCTTGCCGCTGTTAAGCGCGGTGCGTGAAGAGCGCCTGCTGGGTGTGAAGCGTATTCCACAGCGCGATTTTGGCATTCCGCGTTTTACTTACGACGAAGGGTTAGCGCAGCTGTACGGCGACCCTCCCGCCTGGCCGACGCCAACGCGTGGTGTCAGCGAAATCCGCCTGGCATTGCGTTATAAATCGAACGATTCGCTACTGCGTCACTTCAAAGACACCTCCACGCTGTATCTGGAGATTGTGGATTATCCCGGCGAGTGGCTACTCGATCTACCAATGCTGGCGCAGGACTATTTAAGTTGGTCACGCCAGATGACGGGCTTGCTTAATGGTCAGCGCGGCGAGTGGTCGGCAAAATGGCGGATGATGTGCGAAGGACTTGATCCGTTAGCGTCTGCCGACGAAAACCGTCTTGCAGATATCGCCGCCGCGTGGACCGATTATCTCCACCACTGCAAACAGCAGGGGCTGCACTTTATTCAACCGGGGCGCTTTGTTCTGCCGGGGGATATGGCAGGCGCACCCGCGCTGCAATTCTTCCCGTGGCCGGATGTCGATGCCTGGGGCGAATCGAAACTGGCACAAGCAGATAAGCATACCAACGCCGGAATGCTGCGCGAGCGGTTTAATTATTACTGCGAGAAAGTGGTGAAGGGGTTCTATAAAAACCACTTTTTGCGTTTTGACCGCCAGATTGTGCTGGTGGATTGCCTGCAACCGCTCAACAGTGGACCGCAGGCATTTAATGACATGCGTCTGGCGCTGACGCAGTTGATGCAAAGTTTCCACTACGGGCAACGTACGCTTTTCCGCCGCTTGTTCTCGCCAGTTATCGACAAATTGCTGTTTGCCGCGACGAAAGCGGATCATGTGACCATCGATCAGCACGCCAATATGGTTTCATTACTGCAACAACTGATTCAGGATGCCTGGCAAAATGCGGCGTTTGAAGGGATCAGCATGGATTGTCTGGGGCTGGCCTCCGTACAGGCGACCACCAGCGGCATTATCGACGTCAACGGCGAGAAAATCCCGGCTCTGCGCGGTAATCGACTGAGCGATGGCGCACCGCTCACCGTTTACCCTGGTGAAGTTCCTGCGCGTTTGCCCGGTCAGGCGTTCTGGGATAAGCAAGGCTTCCAGTTTGAAGCGTTTCGCCCGCAGGTGATGGATGTCGATAAACCGCTGCCGCATATTCGCCTTGATGCCGCGCTGGAATTTTTAATAGGAGATAAATTGCGATGACCGAACCGTTAAAACCACGTATTGATTTCGACGGTCCGCTGGAAGTCGATCAGAACCCTAAATTTAAGGCGCAGCAGACCTTTGATGAAAATCAGGCGCAAAATTTTGCCCCAGCGACGCTCGACGAAGCGCCGGAAGAAGAGGGGCAAGTCGAAGCGGTAATGGATGCGGCGCTGCGTCCGAAACGCAGTCTGTGGCGTAAAATGGTCATGGGTGGGGTGGCGCTGTTTGGCGCGAGCGTTGTTGGCCAGGGCGTGCAGTGGACGATGAATGCCTGGCAAACTCAGGATTGGGTAGCACTGGGCGGTTGTGCCGCTGGGGCATTGATTATCGGGGCTGGCGTTGGCTCAGTGGTAACAGAGTGGCGACGCTTATGGCGCTTGCGCCAGCGTGCGCACGAACGCGATGAAGCGCGCGATTTGTTGCATAGTCACGGCACTGGCAAAGGGCGCGCATTTTGCGAGAAACTGGCGCAGCAGGCCGGTATTGATCAGTCGCATCCGGCGCTGCAACGCTGGTATGCCTCAATCCATGAAACGCAGAACGATCGTGAAGTCGTCAGTCTGTACGCACATCTGGTTCAGCCAGTGCTGGATGCGCAGGCGCGCAGAGAAATCAGCCGTTCGGCGGCAGAATCTACCCTGATGATTGCCGTAAGCCCGTTGGCACTGGTGGATATGGCGTTTATTGCCTGGCGTAATCTGCGGTTGATTAATCGTATCGCTACGCTCTATGGCATTGAACTGGGTTATTACAGCCGTTTGCGCCTGTTCAAACTGGTATTGCTGAATATCGCTTTTGCCGGTGCTAGCGAGCTGGTGCGTGAAGTGGGGATGGACTGGATGTCACAAGATCTCGCTGCTCGTTTGTCAACGCGTGCTGCCCAGGGGATTGGCGCCGGACTCCTGACCGCGCGACTGGGAATTAAAGCTATGGAACTTTGCCGTCCGCTGCCGTGGATCGACGATGACAAACCTCGCCTGGGGGATTTTCGTCGCCAGCTTATCGGTCAGGTAAAGGAGACGCTGCAAAAGGGCAAAACGACCAGCGAATAATAACGCAATATCGGGTGCTGATCGGATATCTTTACGCCGAAGTGCCCGATTATCCGTCGTTGTGTCAATCTTTGTTGACAGAAATCTTCCTGCCACTCGAATAGTGTCATATCATCATATTAATTGTTCTTTTCTCAGGTGAAGGTTCCCATGCGTCTGGAAGTCTTTTGTGAAGACCGACTCGGTCTGACCCGCGAATTACTCGATCTACTGGTTCTAAGAGGCATCGATTTACGCGGTATTGAGATTGACCCAATCGGGCGGATTTACCTCAATTTTGCCGAACTGGATTTTGACAGTTTCAGCAGCCTGATGGCGGAAATTCGCCGTATTGCAGGTGTTACCGATGTGCGCACTGTGTCATGGATGCCTTCCGAGCGCGAACATCTGGCGTTGAGCGCATTGCTTGAGGCGTTGCCTGAACCCGTGCTTTCGGTCGATATGAAAAGCAAAGTGGATATGGCGAATCCGGCGAGCTGTCAGCTATTTGGTCAAAAACTTGATCGTTTGCGCAATCATACCGCTGCGCAATTGATTAACGGATTTAATTTTTTACGCTGGCTGGAGAGTGACCCGCAGGATTCGCATAACGAACATGTGGTGATTAACGGGCAAAATTTCTTGATGGAGATAACGCCGGTTTATTTGCAGGATGAACACGACCAACACGTCCTGACCGGTGCGGTAGTGATGCTGCGCTCGACGATTCGTATGGGGCGTCAGTTGCAAAATGTGGCTGCGCAGGATGTCAGCGCCTTTAGTCAGATTGTCGCCGTTAGCCCGAAAATGAAACACGTTGTCGAGCAGGCTCAGAAACTGGCGATGTTAAGCGCGCCACTGCTGATTACGGGTGACACGGGTACTGGTAAAGATCTCTTTGCTTACGCCTGTCACCAGGCCAGCCCTCGCGCCGGTAAACCTTACCTGGCGCTGAACTGCGCGTCTATACCGGAAGATGCCGTTGAGAGCGAACTGTTTGGACATGCCCCGGAAGGGAAGAAAGGGTTCTTTGAGCAGGCGAACTGCGGTTCAGTGCTGCTGGATGAGATTGGTGAGATGTCGCCGCGAATGCAGGCTAAATTGCTGCGTTTCCTTAATGATGGCACTTTCCGTCGGGTTGGCGAAGATCACGAGGTGCATGTCGATGTGCGGGTGATTTGCGCGACGCAAAAGAATCTGGTTGAGTTGGTGCAAAAAGGCGTATTTCGGGAAGATCTCTATTATCGCCTGAATGTGTTGACGCTGAATCTGCCACCGCTGCGAGACTGTCCGCAGGATATCATGCCGTTAACCGAATTGTTCGTCGCCCGCTTTGCTGACGAGCAGGGAGTACCCCGGCCGAAATTGGCTGCCGATCTGAATACCGTGCTGACACGTTATGGCTGGCCGGGTAACGTGAGGCAGTTGAAAAATGCTGTCTATCGTGCACTCACCCAACTGGACGGCTACGAACTGCGTCCACAAGACATTTTGCTGCCAGATTATGACGCGACAACCGTTGCCGTGGGCGAAGATGCGATGGAAGGTTCGCTGGATGAAATCACCAGTCGATTTGAGCGTTCGGTGTTAACCCAGCTTTATCGCAATTATCCCAGCACGCGCAAACTGGCAAAACGTCTGGGCGTTTCACATACCGCGATTGCCAACAAATTGCGTGAATACGGCCTGAGCCAGAAAAAGAGCGAAGAGTAAACACGTAAAATGCCTGATGGCGCAATACCATCAGGCATAATAAATTACGCTTTCAGTACCGCCAGAGCTGCTTCGTAATCCGGCTCAGTGGTGATTTCATTCACCAGCTGGCTGAAAATCACATTGTCATTTTCATCAATTACGACAACTGCGCGCGCAGCCAGACCTTTCAGTGGGCCTTCAGCGATCTCAACGCCGTAAGCTTGCAGAAATTCGCTATTACGGAAAGTGGAAAGGGTGATGACGTTGTTAAGACCTTCCGCACCGCAGAAACGAGACTGGGCGAACGGCAGATCGGCGGAAATACACAGTACAACGGTGTTGTCGATTTCTGTCGCCAGTTGGTTAAACTTACGTACTGATGCGGCGCAAACACCGGTATCAATACTTGGGAAAATGTTCAGCACTTTGCGTTTACCTGCAAACTGCGTGAGGGTGACGTCAGACAGATCTTTTGCCACGAGAGTAAAAGTCTGCGCTTTGCTACCCACTTGCGGGATGGAATTGGCGACTGTAACCGGGTTGCCCTGGAAATGAACGATTTGTGACATGATTATCTTTCCTGTTTACATATAGTTAACGTCATACCTAGTTTATGCTAACTGTCAATAACACAGCAATCGCTATTTGCGCTTAATCCGCAGTCCATCGCGGCAACAAGGAGTAAAGATGAGAACCGTAAAGGTATTTGAGGAAGCCTGGCCGTTACATACCCCGTTTGTAATTGCTCGTGGCAGCCGCAGTGAAGCGCGCGTGGTGGTTGTTGAACTGGAAGAAGATGGTGTTAAAGGTGCTGGGGAATGCACTCCCTATCCGCGCTATGGTGAAAGTGACGCTTCAGTAATGGCGCAAATTATGAGTGTTGTGCCGCAACTGGAAAAAGGGCTGACACGTGAAGAACTGCAAAAAATACTGCCAGCGGGCGCGGCGCGTAATGCGCTGGATTGTGCATTGTGGGATCTCTGTGCACGTAAACAGCAGCAGACGCTGGCTGAATTTATCGGTATAACGCTTCCCGACACCATTACCACTGCACAGACGGTTGTCATCGGTACGCCTGATCAAATGGCCAGCAGTGCTGCGGCACTATGGCAAGCAGGGGCGAAATTGCTGAAAGTGAAACTGGATAACCATCTTATTAGCGAGCGGATGGTGGCAATTCGCTCGGCTGTACCCGATGCGACGTTGATTGTTGATGCGAATGAATCCTGGCGCGCAGAAGGATTGGCAGCGCGATGTCAGTTGCTGGCTGACTTAGGCATCGCGATGCTGGAACAACCGCTTCCCGCACAGGACGATGCGGCGCTGGAGAATTTTATTCATCCGTTACCCATTTGCGCTGATGAAAGTTGTCATACCCGTAGCAATCTGAAGGCGCTGAAAGGGCGCTATGAGATGGTTAATATCAAACTCGATAAAACGGGGGGGCTGACCGAAGCCCTGGCATTGGTGACCGAAGCGCGTGCACAAGGTTTTAGTCTGATGCTGGGCTGCATGTTGTGTACCTCTCGTGCTATTAGCGCCGCTTTACCGCTGGTGCCGCAGGTCAGTTTTGCCGATCTTGATGGACCGACCTGGCTGGCGGTGGATGTGGAGCCGGCGCTACAGTTTACGACCGGCGAATTGCATCTTTAGGATGCCAGCGCAGTAAATTCGCCATTGCAAAGAGATACTTTTCACTGGCTTCATCGGAGGAGATGGGCGGAAACTCGGCGGTAATACAGTGCAGGTTCAGATCCGCACACCAACTGCCGAAGGAGCCGGGGGTTTCGTATCCGACGCTGGTCACCAGCGGCAATTCAAATGCCTGAGCCAGCCACTCACCTAATTCACTGTGTCGGGGATCTTCAATACAAGCCAGCGGATCGTGAAAAGAGACAATCCAGGCGGGGTGGATACGATGAATGAGCTGGCACAAAGCCTGAGTTTCAGGTTCGGAGCCGGGTTTATCGCCGGTCAGCAAGACCACGTCGCGCTCTTCGGCGGCACTGTTCCAGCGGTACACCGTTTCACCTTCCTTCCAGTTCGCCGCCGGAAAGTTTCTGTTTAGATCCACACCATTGGCATTAGCCCGCAGACCAAGCTGGCAACCGTCAGGATTCACACAGAGGACGACATGATGGCGGCGCAGAGACGGTGTTAACGTGCGTAATGCGCAGGAGAGGGTGACGACGGAAGAATTTTCGTCGCCGTGGGTGCCAGCCAGGATTAAACCACTTTCGCTGCTGGCGGCAGAAGCCGGAAACCAGATCAACGGCGCACCTAATAATGAACGTCCGTAATGTTCGGTTCCTGGCGGAAAAGCGCCCCGTTCGGCGCGCGGGCGGGTCACGGTCATAATCGTCTCGAATATAAGAAGTATTACAGGCAGTGTTGTGCAAATTTTGCGGATTATCAAATCCTTTTCGACAACGATATGTTATCGATCCTTTATCACTTTTTTGCCGGAAGTTATTTGCATTTCTTCAAGGAGAAACAAATAATTACGCATCATTATTAACGCAGGTTTGAGGGTAACTTATGAAGCACTCTGTTTCAGTCACGTGTTGTGCGCTGTTGGTCAGCAGCATTTCCCTGTCGTATGCTGCAGAAGTTCCGAGCGGCACAGTACTGGCAGAGAAGCAGGAGCTGGTGCGCCACATTAAAGATGAGCCTGCGTCGTTAGATCCCGCCAAAGCAGTGGGCCTGCCGGAGATTCAGGTCATTCGCGATTTGTTTGAAGGTCTGGTGAATCAAAACGAGAAAGGGGAGATTGTCCCCGGCGTTGCGACTCAGTGGAAAAGTAATGACAATCGTATCTGGACTTTTACCCTGCGCGATAACGCAAAATGGGCGGATGGCACACCGGTAACGGCGCAAGATTTTGTCTATAGCTGGCAACGTCTGGTGGATCCCAAAACATTGTCGCCATTTGCATGGTTTGCCGCGCTGGCGGGAATCAACAACGCACAAGCGATTATTGATGGTAAAGCCACGCCTGACCAGCTTGGCGTCACCGCAGTTGATGCCCATACTTTGAAAATTCAGCTTGATAAACCATTGCCGTGGTTTGTGAATTTAACCGCTAACTTTGCCTTCTTCCCGGTGCAAAAAGCCAACGTAGAAAGCAGTAAAGAGTGGACGAAACCCGGAAATCTGATCGGCAATGGCGCTTATGTTCTTAAAGAGCGCGTAGTTAATGAAAAACTGGTCGTGGTGCCGAATACCCATTATTGGGATAACGCCAAAACGGTGCTGCAAAAAGTGACCTTCCTGCCAATTAATCAGGAATCCGCAGCCACTAAGCGTTATCTTGCAGGCGATATTGATATCACTGAATCCTTCCCGAAAAATATGTACCAGAAACTGTTGAGGGATATTCCTGGGCAGGTTTACACGCCGCCACAGTTGGGGACGTATTATTATGCATTTAACACGCAAAAAGGGCCGACGGCAGATCAACGAGTGCGTCTGGCATTAAGTATGACGATTGATCGCCGCCTGATGACGGAAAAAGTGCTGGGTACAGGTGAAAAACCAGCATGGCATTTCACGCCAGATGTTACTGCCGGATTTACGCCAGAACCTTCGCCGTTTGAACAAATGAGTCAGGAAGAACTGAATGCCCAGGCGAAAACATTGTTGAGCGCCGCCGGGTATGGTCCACAGAAGCCGTTAAAACTTACACTGTTATATAACACTTCGGAAAATCACCAGAAAATTGCCATCGCTGTGGCGTCGATGTGGAAAAAGAATCTTGGCGTAGATGTCAAACTGCAAAATCAGGAATGGAAAACCTATATCGACAGCCGTAATACCGGCAATTTTGATGTTATCCGCGCCTCGTGGGTTGGGGATTATAATGAACCATCAACCTTCCTGACGCTGTTAACGTCAACGCACTCAGGAAATATTTCCCGCTTTAACAATCCGGCATACGACAAAGTGCTGACTCAGGCATCGACTGAAAACACCGTTAAAGCACGCAACGCCGATTACAACACGGCAGAGAAAATCCTCATGGAGCAAGCACCGATTGCGCCAATTTATCAATATACCAATGGACGGCTAATCAAGCCGTGGCTGAAAGGTTATCCCATTAATAACCCGGAAGATGTGGCTTATAGCCGGACTATGTATATTGTAAGACATTGATTATGTTCTCATCTGGCGCAAAAGTTGCGCCAGATTTTACAACCCCGATAAAATTTCTCTCTTTTTTAAATTTACCCTATAAAAGATTGCTCTCAAGATGAGACTGTGAAATTTCCAGTTTATATTAAGTACAAACTCTAATCATAAATTTTATTTGTCTGCTGTATTACATACTCCAAATATAAGCTGTGCTTTACTTTTTTTTACAACGTGAATGCATTTCATCACTTGTAAAACATCTTCATTTGAAAATAAACACACAGCTAAAAATGGGGTGGTAAAATGAAAAAAGCCTCTGCTATTCCGTTAGTTATCTCTCTATTCCTCTCTCATTATTCTTCTTTTAGTCTGGCCGCAGAGCCGCTTCCCGATGCCGCATCACTGGGACTGGAAAACTTAACTCATGATCTCTCACGACAGGAGTTATTTGTAAAAATCCTGGGATCAGATCTTTCCCGTGAAATGGAATATGACACGTTCGCAGTAAAAAAATACTTTAAATTTCCGACTGATGTCTCTTATGACTCGGTATTAAATCAACCGCGACCAAGTTCTTTATTTGGAGTGGATATCAGCCATCATAACGGTAAGAATTTTCCAATCGAACTGTTGGCAAAAAATAAGTCTGTGTTTCTGTATATGAAGTCCAGTCAAGGAACGCGTTATGTCGATCCCGAATTTTCCGGTTTCTGGCAACGGGCCGGGGATACGGAACGGGGGGTAAAATTACACCGTGGAGCATATCATTTTCTTTCCAGCGGCACTCCGGCAGACGACGCTGAAACATGGGGACGTAAGCAGGCGATGACGTTTGTTAAAATTATTAAAGCTAACGGGGGATTACGCGCAACGGATATGCCACCGGCGGTGGATGTGGAGTGGGATGTGGACTCATCAACGGGTAAGGATCGTTGGCAAAAGCGTAAACCTGCTGAAATTATAACGATGATCAAGGCGTTTACCGCACAGGTCGAAGCCGATTTAGGGCGTAAACCGGTTATCTACACTGCGCGAGCCTGGTGGAAAGATGCCGTTGGTGGGGAAAATAGTTTTGCCCAGGTTGCAGATCACAAACTGTGGCTGGCTGATTACTCTAATCAGGCTCAGGCCAGTGAAACCCCGCGTTCAATCAACCAGACAAAATGGGCGATCTGGCAGTTCACCGACGCAGCACAGCTTAATTTAGGATCGAGTAAGAAGTTTGATGCCAGTATTTATAAAGGTCCAATTGCTGAATTTTATACCACTTTGGGCGTGCAGGAATTTTAACTTATGAACAGACGATGGCTTACTTTATGTATATCAGTTCTGGGGCTATTCGTTGCCGGAATATCACAGGGAATATCAGATGCACGTGCAGATGATATTTGTAAAAATGGTGCAATGGTTCCTGATGAGTATTGTCGTTTTTTTATCCATTATGGGCCTGAGGCTCCTGGTAAACTGGATATCAGAATCAGTGATGCGTTAAAAATACCAGATCAGGATGCAGCGAAAACCCGCGCGATTGGGCTGATTATTTCAATTTCAAAATATCCACTGTTACATGCAGATATTCCAGCAGCTGCAGTAGACGGTCAAAGAATGGCTGATTTTCTTATTAATGGGCAAAAGTTTGATGAGGTTATTTTACTGAAAGATCAGGATGCGTCACTGGATAACATTAATTATTTTCTGAAAGAATATCTCCCTGCCAGAGGGATGATGTTTGATAAGAAAGCTCGCTTGTTAATTGCTTATTCAGGTCATGGGCGTTTTGGCACTCAAAATGGTAATTCTGATAAGGCACCGGCATTTGTTTTGAGTAATGCTACAGATATTGATGGTTCAAAAGGCATGTATGAAATGCCAGCTTTGAATGCTCAACTCAACATTCTGGCAAAGCGTTATTTCCATATTTTGACTTTAGTCAATGCTTGTTTTGGTTCAGGTCTTTTTGGCATGACAGATGGCGCAGGGAATTCAAACGCGTATAGTAAACCAGGTGCGTATGCGATAGCCGCTGGTGATGATAAAACAGAAGTTTATTCCCTGGAAAAAGATAAAGGCAGTGTATTTTTTGATACCCTTATAAAAGGAGTTGCTGATGGCGTTGCCGACGAACGCTTCGGGAAATCGTATATGGTAAAAATTGATGGTAAAAAGGAATACTACGCGGGCATTACCCGAACATTAAGTTTGTTTATCTATGTGAACGACCAATATATAAAAATCAATGAAAAACTGGACGAGGAAGGGAAAGGAATACATCTTAGTGATGCCTGGATAGGAGCAACAGAAAACCCAGCCGGACCGGGTGGATTCTTCTTTATTAACGATCCTGCGGTCAGTCATCTGGATAAAAAAACACAATTATCAGCCGGGAATGCAGATGAATTTACGAATGTTGATAAGACCGCATATTCTATTAAAGAACCGCCTACTGCGCCAGATGAACCAAAGAACAAAGATATAATACCTATTGAAATTCCTTATGGCCCCGTAAGTGCAATTCCCAACCGACCTGATATCCGTATCTTCAAAACACCGGATATTTACCCGATCAGTGGCCATGATATCTCGTCTAACGATGGCGAAATCGACTGGAAATTGTTTCAGGAGAAATCACCTGCGCGTTTTGTCTACGTGAGAGTGGTTAGCTGGAGAGGGCCAGACTCGTCGTTTAAGGCTCACTGGAAGCAATTAGCAGATTCAAAATTTGATCGCGGAGGCTATTTTAAATTTGATTTTTGCCGCACTCCTGAGGCGCAACTGGAAACAGCAAAAAGCCTGCTGCCTGAAGACCCGAAAATGTTGCCTCCCGGTATTTTACTGGTGAATCCAGAAGGTGAAGATACAACCCAACTGGCTTGTTTTAAAAAATCGGGAATGGTGAATGCACGGAATGATATTTTACGTTTTGCTGCCCTGATATATAAAAATTACCATAAAATACCAATATTTTATGGCAATCATAATAATTTGTCCCATTTCATGGACAGTCGGTTCGACCAGTATATGGTGTGGATGGGGTATTGGGGACAAGCTGGTGTGAAGCTTGAGGGGCGTAATCCCTGGACACTTTGGCAATATTCAGGAAACGAAAAGGTGCCAGGCATTGGTCACAGCACAGAGTCAGAAGTATTCTTTGGTACTGAAGAACAGTATGCCCAGTTTAAAGCGGGTGAGAATAATGTCGCTCTGGCTGCGGTAAATTGAGGTAATAAATAAAACCGGATGTCGAATATTATTATCGTCATCCGGTTTTGTTGAGTTTTATTTAAGCTGTTCGGGAGGTGTAATATTATCCATATACAGCGTCTGGCTGGGGAACGCAAAATCCGCGCCGTGCGACTGCACAATATCGATAATCTTCAAATAAACATCCTGCTGGGCGGCCAGCCATTCGGCCCAGACCGTGGTCTTAGTAAAGCAATAGACCATAATATTTAATGACGAATCGGCAAACTGGTTGAAATAAACCAGTAAGGTTTGTCGCTGGTCGATAGCAGGGTGATTTTTCAGCATCTCACGTACGGCTTCGACAATAGCCCCAACTTTTGCGGCATCTTCATAACGTAAACCAATGGTAGTAGTAATACGCCGGTTGGTCATTCGCCCCGGGTTTTCTACGCTAATGGACGAAAAAAGCGAGTTTGGTACGTACAGTGGGCGATTATCAAAGGTGGTGATTTTTGTAATACGCCAGCCAATTTCTGCTACTGTGCCTTCGATATTCCTGTCCGGTGAACGGATCCAGTCGCCAATACTAAAGGGGCGATCGAAATAGAGCATAATCCCGGAAAAGAAGTTACTCAGAATATCTTTACCGGCCATACCGACAGCCAGACCACCAATACCACCAAAGGTCAACAAACCGGAAAGGCTCATGCCGAAATGTTCGCCATAAAGCAGAACAATCACCACGATAATGCTGATTTTGATGATGCGCGACATAATCCGCGCGCTGGTGATATCTCGACCTTTTTTTATCTGTTGCCTTTCAAACTGATTAATCAGGAGAAATAACTTAACCGTCAGAATAAGCGCAATCAGTGACGTACAGATAAAATCGATAACGCCTGGGGTGATAAATTTGAGTTTGTAATTTTCAATAACATAATTAATGATGCTGCCGACAGCACTGATAATTATGGTGTAGATCAAAAATTGAACCGCATGGAATAAGAATCCTTTTCTTTTACGATTTCCACGACGAAACCAAAAGCTCATCAGAATCAATGCTGCGCAGCTACCGAAAATAATGACCAGATTAAGCGCATTATTTGTAAACAGTTCAGCGATCATTGTTTTATCAGGCTCCTCCAGATAATTGATGTCATGCCGGAAACCCCTGGCGGGGGTATTTTATCGCGATAATTCATTCATATCATCAATAGACAGGGAAGGAAGTAGCAACATTAGCGAATTTATCAATGGGTTGATGATTTGAACGACAACAATCTCGTGCTTTCGGGGCAGACAACGAGGAAATGTCATGATATTGTTACACACAAGTAACAAAGGGTTTATCTGCATAAGGATTACATCATGATCATGGCGAAGCTGAAGTCAGCAAAGGGGAAGAAGTTTCTCTTTGGTCTGTTGGCGGTTTTCATTATTGCGGCGTTAGTTGTGACTCGCGCGACTATCGGCGGTGTTATCGAACAATATAATATTCCGCTTTCTGACTGGACGACATCAATGTATGTGATTCAGTCATCGATGATTCTTGTTTATAGTCTGGTCTTTACTGTATTGCTGGCAATCCCGCTGGGAATTTATTTCCTCGGTGGTGATGAGAAGTAAATAAAAGAAAGGCCCGAGATATCGGGCCTTGCAAGTAATTGATAAACAATTAATCGTCTTCTTCGTCATCCAGTTCTACAGGCGTCTGGTACTGGTCAGGTTTAATCACCAGCAGGTCGCAGCGGAGATGATCAATCACCTGTTCAGCCGTATTACCAAGGAATGCCGCAGAGATACCGGTGCGTCCCACAGTGCCAAGAACGACAATCCCTGCCTGCAAATGTTCGGCCAGATCTGGAATCACTTCTTCTGGCAGACCTTTTTCAACGTGCGTCATGTTTTCATTAATGCCGAATTTCTGCCGCAGGGCTTTCATCGCCAGCAAATGTTGTCCACGAATGGCATCGTTATAAACACTTGGATCAAATTCCGGCAGTTCAATGGCAATATTGATAGGTGTTACGGGGTAGGCGCCAACCAGATGGACTTCGGTGTGATTTACCTGTTCCGCCAGCTCGATCGTTTCTTTCACCAGTTTTTCATTGAGCGCATTATGATATGGCTCTTCACTGGCGAGATTCACCGCCACCAGCGCCTTACCACCTTCCGGCCACGGCTGGTCTTTCACCATCCACACCGGGCTTGGGCATTTGCGTAACAGGTGCCAGTCGGTAGGGGTGAAAATAACCGCTTCCAGACGGTCATGTTGGTGCGCCATTTTTAGCACCAGATCGTGCCCACTGCTAACCACTTCCTGAATGATGGCTTCGAAAGGACGGTTATGCCATACCACTTTAATTTCAATCGGGACGCCAGCGTTGAGATAATACTTTGCCTGCTCATGGATCCAGGCTGTGCGCTGGCTGATAACCCCCTGACGCATAGCGGTACGCTCGTCGGGAGAGAGCAGGGTAGTCATTTCGTATGAGAAGTCATAAATCGGCAAAAAGGCTTTAATTTTGCCACCAATCCGTTGATGTAAATAAACAGCTCGCCGTAATGCCGGTTGATCGTCCTGGTTAGGATCGATAACAACGAGCATGTTCTGATACATAGCCATACAGGGTCTCCTTACAACAACTGTCAACGCAGTTTGTAATTAAAAGATTAACCCATATCTGGTGAATGAAACAGTGATGAACCTTCTGCCAGATCAATAAATCAGAAAAATTTAATGATATGACAGAAGGATAGTTGATTATGCGGAAAAATCAGGCAACGTTGCGCGTATGACCAGCAAGCTGAGCCAGCGCATCGTTATTTTCGATGGTGATGTATTTACCTTTGACCGCCAACATGCCGCTTTTCTGGAAACGACCCAGCAGACGACTGATGGTTTCTACCGTCAGGCCAAGATAGTTACCGATATCGCCACGAGTCATCGTCAGGCGGAATTCACGAGGGGAGAAGCCGCGTTGGGCAAAACGACGGGACAGGTTGTAGATAAAAGCAGCCAGGCGTTCTTCTGCATTTTTCTTCGACAACAGCAGGATCATGTCCTGATCGCCTTTGATTTCACCGCTCATCAGACGCATCATCTGCTGACGCAGATTCGGCATTTTACCAGACAGATCGTCCAGGGTTTCGAACGGGATTTCACATACCATTGAGGTTTCCAGCGCCTGGGCGAAACTCGGGTGATGACCGCTACCAATAGCGTCAAAACCTACCAGATCGCCTGCTAAATGGAAGCCAGTGATTTGCTCGTCGCCTTGCTCTGTGATGGTATAACTTTTAATCGTACCGGAGCGGATGGCATAAAGCGATTTAAGTTCATCACCAGCCTTAAACAGCGTCTGGCCTTTCTGAATAGGCTTCTTTCGCTCGATGATATTATCAAGCTGATCAAGCTCATGTTCGTTGAGTGTGAACGGGATGCAAAGCTGACTGATGCTGCAATCCTGGCAATGGATAGCACAACCGCCAGACTGAATGCGCCGTATAATTCGCTTTTCCGGGATCATAGGTCTGCTCAAGCCGTAATTGATATTTGTCAATTTTAACATCTTTTTAGGGAGCAAGTAAGTCTAAGCAAACCTTAACAGCGGAGAATTCCGATAATAGATGTAAATTTATGTCTATCCCTTTGAAAAGCTTTAAATTGTTAAGGGTAACTTTACATAAAACTGTGAAAAAATCGGCACAAATTGTTTAAGGTTTACAGTAGCAGATAGCCTTCATGGCGCAATAACCACTCTTTTCGCTGCACTCCGCCTGCATATCCTGTCATCGTGCCGTTTCGTCCAATAACCCGGTGGCAAGGGATGACGATGCTGATCGGATTAGAGCCATTTGCTGCGCCAACGGCACGCGCTGCACCTGGTCGACCCAGATATTCAGCCAGTTGACCGTAATGCATTACCTGCCCGCAGGGGATAGTGCGCAGTGCCTTCCAGACTTCGCGCTGAAATGGCGTGCCTCCCGTGGCGGTAGGAAGCGTATCAATAATGCTAAGATTCCCGGCGAAATAGTCACGAAGCTTGTCGCTTAAACCACCTGGGTTGGTGGCAGAAATGCGCTTATAACCTTCTTTGCGATAATGGATGTCCAGCAGCTGCACCATGCGTTCGCTGTACTCTTCCCATTCAACCGCCCGCAGACGAAATTGTTCATCGCAGATCACCCACAGCGGTCCCAGTGGCGTGGCAATTTTTTCTTCAAGTAATCTCAGCATCCGTTCTCTCTTAAGGCTTAAGACAAACGTGGGTAAATCCCCGAACCAATAGGCAGACCGATAAGATACCACGCCAGCAACATTAGCAGCCATACCACCAAAAAGATTAAGACTAACAAAGAGTAAGTAGCTGGTTTCGCGTCTGGTTTGTCGCAGTCTGGTAGCATAAAGCGATTTTTTGATTTTTCAGCCTGAAGAAATGAGGGCAATCCTTCACATGGATCGAGGCTGGAATAATTCCAGTCAGCGAAATTTTACCGTAGGCGACCTGTTATTTGATTCAGCAGCGTGATAGCCGCCAGGCACCACTGATCTCGTCATTCATCACCCAATCCCGGCGAGAATGTGGTTATTTACAGAGCTAAAAATGAATAAAAAAATAGAGCCTGTCGACATCCGCCAGACTCTACAGTACACACAGCAGTGCATCCGCGTCTTAAATCCGGCCTGGGTTCCTGGTGACCGGTGACCGGTGACAGTGTTATAACGGTTTTGCCCATCCGTTGCCAATTTTCTTCAGTGACAGATTTCACGAAAATATAAGTTAAATCATTCGTCTCGTGATTGCATAATCATGCATCGCTAATCGACTGGTAAATTTACCGGGCGAGTAACCCGTTCGACGCTTAAACATATTGCCGAACGATTCGGCTGAGGCATAGCCCAGACGATGGGCAATTTTGGCCAACGAATATCCATCATCAAGAAGCGTTACTGCAGAAATAACGTGCATTTGCTGAACCCAGTGGCGAAATGTTAATCCCGTTTCTTTAACAAATAAGCGCATGAGTGTACGGCTACTGACGTTAATTTTATCCGCCAGATTATCCAGTGTTGGCAGATACCCTTGGTTGTTTAGCAAATTCTCACAAAGCTGCTGTAGCCGCTCATCATTTGGCCAGGGGAGTTCAAGTGACATTTTCACCCCCATTTTTATTTCCTGAAGTATCAGTGTCTCGAGGGCTGAAAAACGTAACTGTTGTTTATCTGTGGTATTTTGCGACGGTGGAAGTTGGTTAATTGCAATTAGTAATTCCCTTAACAGGGGTGAAATACCGGTCATGAAGCAAACTTTTCCCAGCGTTTCACTTTCCGCTTCTGAAACCAGTACGGTTTTTAAAAGTACGTTGCCCGTCGCAACAAACTTATGCGGCATTTGTGGAGGCAGCCAAAGCGCGCTGCTGGCATGGACTAGCCAGACGCTTTCTCCAGCCCATACACGAACGACGCCTTCAGCCGGGTAAAGCAACTGGGCATAGAGATGTTTATGCTAGGGAACTGTGCCTCCATTCAGATGTTCCGAATCCAGTCCGATAATGTGATGCCCTGGTGATGCTTTGGGTTGCAGTGTGATTGTCATTTACAGTAGGTATTTTGTCATAAATCATCAAATAAGCCATGTTAAATTTTAAATATGACGTATGCAAGTTTCCGGATATATACGGTGTAAAGAGTGATGATAATTTCTAAAAAACAGCTTATTGGGGTGGTTGCGATCGGTATTCTTTTGGCTGGCGTTGTCTTTTTTATCTGGTGGGTAAGCAAAGGAAGATTTATACAGACGACGGATGATGCTTACATTGGTGGTAATATCACCACGGTGGCAAGTAAAGTTTCTGGTTATATTTCTGCTATAGAGGTGCTCGATAATCAGAGCGTAAAAAAAGGCGATATTATCCTGCGTCTCGATGATCGGGATTATCGTGCAAATGTCGCCAGGCTTGAGGCAAAAATAAAAAGTAGCAAAGCCAATCTCGAAAGTATTCAAGCCACTATTGCGATGCAGCAGTCGATAATTCAAAGTGCCAGTGAAACATGGCAGGCAGTAAAACATGAGGCGCAAAAGCGCCTGCGAGATACTGAACGTTATGAAAAACTCGCACAATCAGCGGCAATATCGCAACAAATTATTGATAACGCCAGGTTTGACTACCAGCAGGCCGCAGCAAAGGAGCGCAAAGCCGCGAACGATTTCCTGGTGGAGAAGCAACGGCTGGCGGTTTTATCTGCTCAGGAAGAAAATGCACGTGCGAGTATCGAAGAAGTTCAGGCCGCTCTGACTCAGGCACTACTGGATCTGGAATATACCCTTGTTCGTGCGCCGATTGATGGCATTGTCGCAAACCGCAGCGCCCATACAGGCAGTTGGGTGGAGGGCGGCACATCGTTAGTTTCACTAGTACCAGTCAGTGAGTTGTGGGTTGATGCAAATTTTAAAGAAAACCAAATAGCGGGAATGAAGCCTGGAATGAAGGCTGAGATCCGCGCAGATGTGCTCAAAGGGAAAGTGTTCAAGGGCTATGTTGAGAGTCTCGCCCCAGCGACAGGTGCCAGTTTCAGTTTGATCCCGATAGAAAATGCCACCGGAAATTTTACCAAAATTGTCCAGCGTGTTCCGGTACGGATTGCCTTTGACAGGCCAACAGAATTAAAGCAACTCCTTCGTCCGGGGCTGTCAGTCACTGTTAGTATTGATGAAAAATGATGATGGGGATGGCTATGCGTAAACATATTGCCTTCGCCAGTATGTGTATTGGGTTATTTATTGCTCAGCTTGATATTCAAATTGTTTCGTCATCCCTAAATGAAATAGGTGGTGGTCTGTCCGCAGGTAAAGACGAAATGGCCTGGCTTCAGACCAGCTATTTAATTGCTGAGATTATTATTATTCCGCTCTCTGGGTGGCTGTCACGGGTATTTTCCACTCGTTGGCTTTTTACGCTATCTGCGGGAATATTTACTTTAATGAGTATCGCTTGTGGTCTTGCATGGAATATTCAGAGCATGATTTTGTTTCGTGCTTTACAGGGAGCTGCTGGCGCATCCATGATCCCTTTAGTTTTCACGACGGCATTTATTTATTACCAGGGCAAAGAGTTGGGGTTGGCTGCTGCGGTAGTCAGTGCGCTGGCCTCATTGTCACCGACGCTAGGGCCAACTCTGGGGGGCTGGATCACTGATAACCTCGACTGGCGATGGCTATTTTATATCAATATATTACCGGGCATATATTTAGTTTTGAGTATTCCTTTTCTGGTTAATTTTGATAAACCTGATCTCTCTTTACTGAAAGTTGCTGATTATCCTGGTATTATCCTGTTGGCTCTGACACTAGGATGTCTGGAATATACCCTTGAAGAAGGAGCGCGCTGGGGATGGTTGAATGACAATACTATTTTGCTGACATCAGTTCTGGCATTGGTGAGTTTTATTTTATTTGCTGCGCGTACACTTACAATATCCAATCCGATCATGGATCTTCATGCTTTTAAGGATAAAAATTTTACGCTGGGATGTTTTTTTTCTTTTTCTGGAGGAGTTGGGATATTCTCTACTGTATATTTAATACCTGTATTTTTGGGGCGGGTTCGCGGATTAAATGCCGAAGAGATAGGTTTTGCCGTTTGCACAACAGGTATCTTCCAGTTACTTTCTGTTCCCTTTTACTTCTGGTTAACTAAAAAAATAAATCTGCGATGGCTGTTGATGGCGGGGCTGGGGGGATTTGTGTTTTCAATGTATCTTTTTACCCCTATAACCCACGAATGGGGATGGCAGGAGTTACTGTTTCCACAGGCCATCAGAGGGATTTCGCAGCAGTTTGCGATGGCTCCCATCGTAACATTAACGCTGGGAAGAATTCCCAAAGAACGGCTGAAGTTAGCCTCAGGTGTATTTAATTTAACACGTAATCTTGGGGGCGCGATTGGTATTGCTCTGTGTGGCACTATTCTCAATAACCGAACTAATTTTCATTTTTTGAGAATGGGTGAAAAAATGGTTTCTGTTCCCCATACGGTGAATGACTTCATTTCCAGAAGTGCTTTATTTTTTAATCGCAGTGGAAGTGACCAGACATCGGAAATACTGGCTTCAACCAAATTGTTGAGTCAATTGATGTTGCGGGAGGCACAAACTATGGCATTTTCGGATACCTTTCTGCTAATCAGTGGTCTGTTACTCATCGCATTTATGTTGACTCCTGCGATGAACAAATCACCCTGATCGGATGCCTGTGCTGAATTAAACCCGGTCTAAACTGTTCGATACTGTCACCAGGCTAGTATAAAATGCCCCGCCTGTGCAGACACCAGCAGGTATGGAGCAAAGTATTGTTTCAATCTGTGAAGTGAACGATGCCGCAAATATCAGATGTGTGAAGGTGCATAGGAGGTTACATGAACCTTGACGACAAATCGCTGTTTCTTGACGCCATGGAAGATGTCCAGCCACTGAAGCGCGCTACAGATGTCCACTGGCATCCAACGCGTAACCAACGTGCGCCGCAGCGTATCGACACGCTGCAACTTGATAATTTCCTTACTACTGGATTTCTCGACATCATCCCGCGAAGCCAGCCGCTGGAGTTTCGGCGAGAAGGGCTGCAACATGGGGTGCTGGATAAGTTACGCAGCGGTAAATATCCGCAGCAGGCCAGCCTGAATCTTCTACGTCAGCCGGTGGAAGAGTGCCGCAAAATGGTGTTCATTTTTATTCAACAGGCATTGGCGGATGGTTTACGTAACGTGCTGATTATTCATGGCAAAGGGCGGGACGATAAATCGCACGCCAACATTGTTCGCAGCTATGTGGCGCGCTGGCTGACTGAATTTGATGATGTCCAGGCATATTGTACCGCGCTACCGCATCATGGCGGCAGCGGGGCGTGTTACGTCGCACTCCGTAAAACGGCGCAGGCGAAGCAGGAAAACTGGGAGCGCCACGCTAAACGCAGCCGTTGATCACGGGACGCTTCCGTGGCTTATGCTGCCAGCACGCGGTTGCGTCCATCATTTTTTGCCCGATACAACGCATCATCGACCCGTTTAAACAGTTCATCGATACTTTCATTTCCTTCGTGATGCGCCACGCCAATACTGACGGTGAAGCGCGGCAAGCCCGAAATGCTCACTTTTGCCACGCTCAAGCGGATCGTTTCAGCCAAGGAAAGTGCAGTATCCAGAGGGGTTCTGGGCAATAATAAGACGAACTCTTCACCACCCCAGCGAAACACCAAATCGCCTTTGCGGGCGCTGCTTTCGAGTGTACGGGCAAGCGTGCATAACACTTCATCCCCTTTCTGATGACCGTATAAGTCATTGATATGTTTAAAACGATCGGTGTCGATGAGCAACAAACTGTAGTCCTGAGCGATTGCCAGGTGCTGCATCTGTCCTGGGTCAGTTATGTGGTAAAACTGTCGACGGTTAAGTAACCCCGTTAGCGCATCATGGTGGGCAGCATGTTCCAGCTGTTCCTCCAGCCTTTTTTGCTCAGTAATATCATGTACGATACATAACATTAACCTGTCACCGTAAATCTCAATTGGCCCAGCATAAGTTTGTACGTGTCGAACGGAACCATCTGCCAGTTTATGGACAAAATTGAGGGGTTTATGCCCGCCGGGCAAACGTGAAATTTCATGCATGACAGGCATAACGCGACGCCCAAGCATATTAATTTCCCAAGTGTGTTTCTGACACATTGTTTCATGGTTATAGCCATAGAAATTAAGCGCTGCCAGATTAGCATCGACGATTTGGCCATCACGCGAGGGATCTATCAACAACATTGGCGCGGAGTTAGTCAGAAAAAAACGAGCATAAAACCCTTGTTTTTTACGTTGATAATTCGCTGAACGGCTGGCCTTTAAACCCAGAGTTGCGGGTGTTTCCATTCCTTCAAATATAATGACTTTTCCAGTGTCACTAATCTCGTTGAGGGTCAACCGACAGCTTAATGCTGTATCTTCACCATTACGCTGGACAGTGAGGATTTCTACAATATCAAGCTGGTTATGCAGGTCTGTCAGGTATTTTGGCAGTTCGTTTTGCGAGGAGATGGAATAGAGCCCGGTACGTAGCTGACTAAAAGTGCGTTCTTGCATCAACAGTCGCGCAGCACTATTGGCATAAATTAATTTTTCCTCGAAAGGGGAAACGATCCAGACAGGACTTGTTAATAAGTCCAGAGTATTGAAGTTGTGCGTAGTCATTGAAATCCCGTTATTTTTATCAATCTTTTGTTGCTACCTGATCGCAAAAATGCCACGACAAATGATCAGATAATTCTGATAATGATAGACGCTATTTAACGCTTTACACGTTTTCAAATCAGGAAAAGTATTTTGCTTTCTGTATTTAATTTTGACAGGATTTTATTAATCATTTCAGGGTAATGGGGTGATGAGATTTTGCGTAACATGACCAGAAGACTAGACTACAAAATAATCCGTTGATGATGGAGGCAACTGTGGAAGTGATTAAGGGAGCGGACGTAAATGTCCCGGATGCAGTATTTGCCTGGATTCTGGATGGCAAAGGTGGCGTTAAACCGCTGGAAAATACAGATGAGATAGATGAAGCGCATCCTTGCTGGCTCCACCTCAATTATGTGCACCATGACAGCGCCCAGTGGCTGGCGACGACACCACTGCTGCCAAATAATGTGCGCGATGCGCTGGCGGGAGAAAGTACACGGCCCAGAGTCAGTCGTCTTGGCGAAGGGACGCTGATTACTTTGCGCTGCATTAATGGCAGTACTGATGAACGTCCCGACCAGTTGGTGGCCATGCGTGTTTATATGGACGGACGGTTAATTGTCTCGACCCGACAACGTAAAGTGTTGGCGTTGGATGATGTGGTTAGCGATCTGGAAGAGGGCACTGGTCCGACCGATTGCGGCGGCTGGTTGGTGGATGTTTGTGATGCGTTGACCGATCATTCCAGTGAGTTTATAGAACAACTGCACGATAAAATTATCGACCTGGAAGATAATCTACTCGATCAACAAATTCCTCCGCGCGGTTTCCTGGCGCTACTGCGTAAACAATTAATTGTTATGCGTCGCTATATGGCGCCTCAACGTGATGTTTATGCTCGTCTTGCCAGTGAGCGCCTGCCGTGGATGAATGACGACCAGCGCCGCCGAATGCAGGATATTGCCGATCGTCTCGGACGTGGTCTGGATGAGATTGACGCTTGTATTGCCCGAACTGGCGTGATGGCGGATGAAATCGCCCAGGTCATGCAGGAAAACTTAGCGCGTCGCACGTATACGATGTCCTTGATGGCAATGGTCTTTTTACCCAGTACGTTTTTAACGGGATTATTTGGTGTCAACCTTGGTGGTATTCCTGGCGGGGGATGGCAATTCGGTTTTTCGCTTTTTTGTATTCTGTTAGTTGTTCTTATTGGTGGTGTTGCTTTATGGTTGCATCGTAGTAAATGGTTGTAACAAAAGAAAATTTGTCTACTTCCTGTATACAAAAACGCCGTAAAGTTTGAGCGAAGTCAATAAACTCTCTACCCATTCAGGGCAATATCTTCCTCGCAGGTGAATGCAACGTCAAGCGATGGGCGTTGCGCTCCATATTGTCTTACTTCCTTTTTTGAATTACTGCATAGCACAATTGATTCGTACGACGCCGACTTAGATGAGTCGGCTTTTTTTTGCCTGTTATTTGTCAGCGTCTACCCTTTAAGAGTCCACCCAATGACCGGAGGGAAATATGACGACACTCATTTATTTGCAACTTCCTGTCCCTGAACCGATTCCTGGCGATCCCATTCCTGTGCCTGATCCGATTCCTCGTCCGCAACCTATGCCCGACCCGCCGCCAGATGAAGAACCGATTAAATTGTCGCATCGTGAGCGTAGATCTGCGAGGATACGCGCCTGCTAATTTTGCGTCGATGACCACGAGAATAGATTGTGACCGCTTTTTCTACCCTGAACGTTTTGCCTCCCGCCCAGCTCACTAACCTTAATGAGTTGGGTTATTTAACCATGACACCGGTACAGGCCGCCGCGCTTCCGGCGATCCTTGCTGGAAAAGACGTTCGCGTGCAGGCGAAAACCGGCAGCGGCAAAACGGCGGCATTTGGCCTCGGGTTGTTACAGCAAATTGATGCGTCGCTGTTTCAGACCCAGGCTTTAGTACTGTGTCCTACGCGTGAGCTGGCGGATCAGGTTGCCGGGGAGTTACGTCGGTTGGCGCGTTTTCTGCCGAATACCAAAATTTTGACCTTGTGCGGTGGTCAACCGTTCGGTATGCAGCGTGATTCGCTGCAACATGCGCCGCATATTATCGTGGCAACGCCGGGTCGTTTGCTGGATCACCTGCAAAAAGGCACGGTATCGTTGGATGCGTTGAATACGCTGGTGATGGATGAAGCCGACCGCATGTTGGATATGGGATTTAGTGATGCCATTGATGAGGTGATCCGTTTTGCACCGGTTTCTCGTCAGACGCTTTTGTTTTCGGCGACCTGGCCAGATGCAATTGCCGCGATTAGCGGTCGTGTTCAACGCGATCCTTTGGCGATTGAAATTGACTCAACAGATGCTCTGCCACCCATTGAACAACAATTTTATGAGACATCCAGCAAAGGCAAAATTCCGCTGTTGCAACGGTTATTAAGTTTGCATCAGCCATCCTCTTGCGTGGTGTTTTGCAATACCAAAAAAGATTGTCAGGCTGTGTGTGACGCGCTTAATGAAGTAGGGCAAAGTGCATTGTCGTTACATGGCGACCTGGAGCAACGTGATCGCGATCAGACCCTGGTACGTTTTGCTAACGGTAGCGCCCGCGTGCTGGTAGCGACCGATGTCGCAGCGCGCGGTCTGGATATCAAATCTCTTGAACTGGTAGTGAACTTTGAGCTGGCGTGGGATCCCGAAGTTCATGTACATCGCATCGGGCGTACAGCGCGTGCAGGAAATAGCGGACTGGCGATCAGTTTCTGTGCCCCGGAAGAAGCACAGCGCGCCAATATCATTTCTGACATGTTGCAGATAAAACTTAACTGGCAAACGCCGCCAGCCAGTAGTTCCATTGTGCCGCTGGAAGCAGAGATGGCGACGTTGTGCATTGATGGCGGGAAAAAAGCCAAAATGCGACCGGGTGATGTGTTAGGTGCGTTGACGGGCGATATCGGGCTTGATGGCGCAGATATTGGCAAAATCACTGTGCATCCGGCGCATGTTTATGTCGCAGTGCGTCAGGGTGTTGCCCATAAGGCATGGAAGCAGTTACAGGGCGGGAAGATTAAAGGGAAAACGTGCCGGGTGCGGTTATTAAAATAATGAAATGTTGTAATGCCGGATGCGACGCTGGTTGCGTCTTATCCGGCCTAAACAACAGTTGCCCGATAATCTTGCGCATCGGGCGCTATCCTGGTTATTTCACTTCAACCACATTCAGCCGTAATTCATCCAGCTGATTCTCATCTTCTTCAGGCTGCCAGCCCGCTGGCTGTAGTGGGATATCTTCGCGATCAAACGCCAGATCACCGCCGTTAACCACTTCGGAACCGTGGGTAATGCCTTTGAAATCGAAAAGAGTGGTATCGCACAAATGAGACGGCACAACATTCTGCATCGCGCTGAACATCGTCTCAATTCGCCCCGGATAACGCTTATCCCAGTCACGCAGCATATCGGCAATCACCTGACGTTGCAGGTTAGGCTGTGAACCGCAAAGGTTGCACGGAATAATCGGAAACGCTTTCGCATCGGCAAAACGTTGAATATCTTTTTCGCGGCAGTAGGCCAGCGGACGAATCACGATATGTTTGCCATCATCGCTCATCAGTTTCGGCGGCATACCTTTCATCTTGCCGCCGTAGAACATATTCAGGAACAACGTTTGCAGGATATCGTCACGATGGTGACCCAGCGCGATCTTCGTCGCACCCAGCTCCGTTGCAGTGCGGTAAAGGATACCGCGACGCAGACGAGAGCACAGTGAGCAGGTAGTTTTGCCCTCCGGGATCTTCTCTTTCACGATACCGTAAGTGTTCTCTTCAACAATCTTGTACTCAACGCCCAGCTTTTCAAGATACTCCGGCAGGACGTGTTCCGGGAAGCCAGGTTGTTTCTGGTCGAGGTTAACGGCAACCAGCGAAAAACTGATTGGCGCACTTTGCTGCAAATTACGCAAAATCTCCAGCATGGTATAGCTGTCCTTACCACCGGAGAGGCAAACCATAATGCGATCGCCATCTTCAATCATATTGAAGTCAGCAATGGCTTCGCCTACGTTACGACGCAGACGTTTTTGCAATTTGTTCAGGTTGTATTGTTCTTTCTTTGTAATTTGTTGATTTTCTTTCATTATTTCAGTTCTCTGGTACTAAATGGGGCAAATTGGGGGCAAACTTTGCAACTACGATAACCGCGCATTCAACATGGCTACCTGTTCGTCGTTCATGTCATCAATCCACATACCGTAAATTTCATACACCATCTGCGCAGTTTCATGCCCCATCTGGCTGGCTATAAACGCC
The DNA here is from genome assembly GCF_002965005.1 of Escherichia sp. MOD1-EC7011. NCBI lineage: Bacteria > Pseudomonadati > Pseudomonadota > Gammaproteobacteria > Enterobacterales > Enterobacteriaceae > Escherichia > Escherichia sp. MOD1-EC7011. Next base: position 12,988 of record NZ_PTRD01000013.1, on the reverse strand, counting down.
GGGTTCGCTCCTGCCGTCAACAGCCAGCAGGCAAAAGTATGCCGCGTATGGTACGGATTACGGCGGCGAATACCAGCACGTTTTACTGCTGCATTCCATCTCGCACCCAAACTGCTTACCGAGTAATAAGGTTTCTGTTTTCCGTTACACACTCTGGGCATGAAAACAAAATGCAGTTTTTGCTTTTCGGTTCTGCCGTACTCCCGATGATAAAAAGTGATTTCGCTTTTGCGATGATGCCCGGTCAGTTTGTATTGCTCCTTCAGTGCTTCAAGAGCAGGCTGCAGTAGTGTTACTGTCCGGATCCCGGCATTTGTTTTTGGGGGACCGAACATATCAAGTATCGTCAGGTTTCTTCTGACATTCACTATTCCCTTTTCGAGATCCACATCCTCCCACGCCAGAGCTGCCAGTTCCCCGTGACGAAGTCCTGAGTAAACGGCAAATTTCCACAAGTTCTGGCTCTGTCCTTTTTCACTTTCCATTAATGCATTGAATTCTGTTTTAGATAACGGATCAGGCTTTATTCTGTTTCGCTGTAATTTTTTTACTCCTTCAAATGGTTTGGTTGATATAAACCCCGACTGATACGCAAAACGCAACAGCGAACAGAGCAGGGCGATATAGTTATCAACTGTGCGCACGGTTCTTCCTTTTTTGTTGGATCTTGGATTATCCAGGTAAAGCGTTTCTCCATGCAGCAGTTCATTCCGGTAGATTAAGATATCGCTATAACGAATATGTGATATCGGGGTACTTTCACAAATTATTATTCTGAGTGTTTTTAATTGTGATTTCGTTTTCTTCATTGTGTTTGTTGTTAACTCTGTCTCTTTAATTTTTGTCCAGATATCACAAAGTTCTCCGAACGTTTTTATGACTCTCGTTGTCACCATTTTTGCCCCAGTGCTGGACTGGGGAAAACGTCTTAAATACTCAAATTCACCGGAGTTTATTTCATGAACTATCAGCGATCTTAAATTTCCGGCCTTTTTAATATTACTGTTTGTAATCTCCCAGCCTTTTAATGTTTCCCGACATCGTTTTCCTCGAAACATGAACCAGATGCGAATGTATCTACCTCTAATCTCGACACCTGTTGGTAATTTAGACATATCATGAGTCTTTGATAAACTGATTTATCTTTGGATAGTTGTACCAGATAATCCCTCGCTTACTGTCTGGCTTCCCTAAAGGAGATACTCGTTTGAAGTGGAAGCCTTCCACCCAACAGTTCTGGCGGTATGCTTCAATTTGTCTGGCCCCCAGACCAGTGCGAAGCATCAGGCCGTATTCAACCATCCACTCTTCATTAAAGATTACTTGTGCCATCGCATCACCTCTGGCAGGCGCCAATGTTAGACTGAAATTGACGCCCGATGTTGATTATTAATAATCAGCTATGAAGTTTTAATTTGAATACAATGCAATTCACGAGGACTGAAGTCTCTCGCAATTAAAATTTATCAGTTTTACTTTCTGCTCTCTGGAAACGGCTGCTTCTTTTTTACCTGAGAGCATTTTTTCGCATTCTGATTTCGTTAGTTTAGATTTTGAATATCTTGTCCAGTTAGTAGGAGTGCCACCTTCCTTTTCAATAGTGGCGGTAATTTTATACATGAACACCTCCATTATTATTTCCAGTGGTTCGTTTATTCCATCTTTCGAGTGCTTCTTTTTCACTTCCACCATAACCGGTTCGGGATTCGCATCCGTTACACTTCGCTCGGTAATATCCTGAAATGGCTTTCACCGTTACTGATGGACAACCACAAAATGGACATGGTTTAACATTGTCATATCTCATAATTTTTCTCATAAAAAATATTTCAAGTTGGCGGTGCATTACACCGCCAGACTGAATTATTCCTCTGAATTATCGATTACACTGTATTCCCCGGTTAATACAGAGGAATCTGCAGGATCGATTGTCAGTGGTTCCTTTTCATCCATTGATACTGCACGCTGGATCTCAATTGATACGGGCAGATATTTGAACAGGCGACGAATAGCTGTTTTCTTTGCCATTTCTTCCCAGTGAGTTACCCACGGCCCGTTATTACCAGCTTTACTCTGGCTGCGCACCAGCTCAATCTGTCTGCGCGTCATAACTTCAAACTGAGTACCTCCGTCTTTCAGTCTTGCGACAGCATAGACGTGGGTAACCGGGGCATCTTCGTTTTCTCCTGGGCGGTGTATTAACTTTTCATCAAGGCCAAATTCGAAATTAAATTCGTCACCTTCACGGACAACACGGGCTGACAGACTGGCGATTTGACCTGAACGGCGAGCCAGATCAATCATGCCGCGATAGCCAATGATTAGCTGAACGTTTTTTTTACCGCTCTTTTCGTTTTTATTACCAAAAGGCAGTAAATATGCATGACCGAGGGCGCTACCTGGCTCAAGTCCGAGCTGTGAACACTGTACGATTGCACTGACAAAACTCATAGTGTCACAGTTTCCTAACGCCGGAACTTTACGAATTTCTGTGGTGGCGATACGGATCATACGTTCAGCCGTCATATGGCGTGGAAGAGCTGCTGCCAGTTGCTCTTTCATTGATGGCTGGTTAATAAAACTAATCACGTCGTTATTTTTAATTGCTGCTGGTGCACGGTTTTCCTGAGTTTTTTGCAGATCGGCTTTTGCGATTGGTGGTTGCTTAGTCATTTGCATATTCCTTAGCCCAGCGGGGCAGTGATAACGTCTTAATAGCTGGCCATTCATCGGTATTGAGGCAGTCAGCCAGGGTTCGCAGATTGCGGTGATATTCCAGCTGACCTGCTAGTTTTGCTTCTTCGCCCATCATGAAAATTTCAACCGGATAACGTCCGCATTCAATAGTTGTGCTGGCAACCAGAAAAACGAAAGTTGGCTGCACTCCAAACTGTGCTTCATAACCGTCACTGTAGAATGCATCCTGAACGTGATAGCGGTAGTCGTAATAAGCGGTTTTGAATCGTTGAATATCCGCCGTAGTTTTCACGTCCATGATCCAGTGAAATTCAGGGATAATTTTGTCCGGACGGCACCGACACAAAATTCCTGTTTCAGGATCTTCCCAGTAAATTGATGATTCAGCGTGTCCGGCGCTTTCAACAAGCCATTGCCCCAGCGGCAAAGCCATAACGCTTTGATACATCAGTTCAATTTTCCGGCCTTCTTCCGCAGTGATAACCATTTTTCCTGTGCTTGCGCATTCCATCAGAAACGCTTTCTCTTCTTCTTTTCCGGCGTTTGTACGGCGGTTAAATTCAGGTGCTACGATAAAGCGGTTACTGAATTCTTCCGGTTCAAGTACCCGGCAGTGGAAAGCGGTTCCTAAATCGAGCGTTTTTGTCTTTGTGGTGTCCACGGGGGCATTTTTACGCCACAAATACAGTGCCGGAGTATCAGCAATGTCATCGAGCTGAGACTTACTGACACCGGGACCTGCGTGGTAATTCTCATTCGAAATTCCGTAATAAATACCTGGCTCTATGTCTTCTACGATTACGGGATCTGCGACTTCGCCAGTTTCATCACTGCAATCGCGATGCGGATCGCTGCCAGCATTCTCATTGTGCGGATGTTCAGCGCCTTCCATTTCCTCCGGATCATTTTCCTTAGCTTCAACCTGATTCTCTTCATCGAATGTTTCCTGGTTTGTTGCGTCGCCCATCACCGCACCACAGTCAGGGCAGTTATCCCCGCCAGTCTGGCCGCAGGCATTGCAGGCTATTTCCGGTTCCTGTTGCACTACTGGCTCAGGTTGTTTCATATCCGGGCTGGTTTTTTCCGTTTCTGGCTGGTTCTGGTACACAGAATCGCGAGTCTGGATCCCCTTAACCCATTTCGGATCGTTCGGGTCGCTAATTCCGTCAACAAATTCACCACGTGATGCAGCAAGCAATTTATCGGCATCGACAGGATTTTTTGATGGAATGTTTTTCCGAGCTTCATGGAGTTCTGCCCGCAGTTCCTGATATTTCGCATCAACAGAATTTACCTGTGACTGAGCATCCAGCGGCTGCGTGTCCTGATGATGTTTAGTTGCGTCCGGTTCCATTGTTTCAGCCTCTCCCTGTTCATCTGCCGTTGTTCCAGATGGTTGCAGTTTTTCTTCATCATCCTGTTTTCCTTCTTCTGTTACTCGCTGCGGCATCGGGGCAGAGGAGCGACCGCAGGCAATATCCACGATTTCCGGATCAGGGTTGGCATGATCGGTTTCAGTCAGTACTTTGTTCAGATATGCAGTGACGTGAGCGGGGATGACCTCGATCCCAATTGGTGCTTCTTTCACGGACGCAACCACGATGGCGCGGGAATAATCCAGCCCGCCAGGCATGGTGATGAATTTGTCGCGGAAAACAGAAAAGGGCGGTTTATTTTCAGCGATAATTTCCTCAATGCGTTTAGCGTGTGCCGGATGAAGGTTATAGATGTCCACGTCCATTGAACGGGCCAGTACGCCAGTGGCTATATCGCGCGCCAGTGACGTCAGATCGTGGACGAAACCTTCGCCGCGATCTGTGAGGTTCCCGCCGCCAGCATTAGCACCGGAAGCCGTGCGAGTGATGCGTGAAACACGATTCCCTTTTCGCCATTCTTTTGTCAGAAGACCGCGATCAATGTGTTCGGTATCCAGCCAGGCTGAAATGAAATTCTTAAATTCATAGGGCTGATGTTTTTTAGTGATAGAGAAAACTGCCTTAATTGCATCAGTCAGGCGGAGCAGGGCGGCATTATCCAGAGTTGTCGGTTCTGCCATGCCGCGTATGGCCAACAGCAGATTCTGGACATAGCTGTTTTCCTGATCCATCTCAAGAGCAGTAATGTGTTCGCGTTGTTCTCGGGTGGCATGATGCAGGTATTTCCGATCCCCGGCCGCATACGTAAAAATGTGCAGAAGACGCTGTGTGAACCGCAAAGTGGCTACAGAGACTTCGCAATCCTGGCAATCCTCGTGGGCGTCTGCCTGCGCGTTTTCTTCCTGGCCTCCCGCCAGTTCGTTGGTTTCTTGAGCATTATCCTGGTGGTGAACGTCGTCTGGCGCTGCTCCCGGTTTTAGTTCCCATGTCATGGAGTCTTTGCTGAGTTGATAGCGTTCACTCCAGGTAAAATCGATCTCACCTTCAGGGGGAAGGTCATTAACGACAGGAAAATTTGTGGCAACAGCTTTAAAATAGTTGCTCAGTTTTTTACCTGACTTAACGATCAGGTAGTCCAGAGTGGCACAGGTCGATTCAAAATCGTCGCTTGCCCACAGGACGACGTCAGGTTCACCGGATGATTTTTTCGCTTTCCGTAACAGGAAGAGTGGTTTTGTGCTCATTGTTTTTTAACCTCAACTCAGATTAAAATTCGTTTTGTTCAGTGAATGATCTTGCCGGATACACACTGTTCATAGCCTGCGCCATACGCAGGCTATTTCTTTCAGATTTCACCTTTTAATTTCATTGCAATTAGAGTTGCCAGAAATTCGGCTTTTTTTTCTGCGGGCAGATTCTTTCCGGTATGCACCAGGCACATTTTTTTGACACCTTCGTGAAGTGTTTTAACGTTGCCTGATGGACCGTCGATATCAACCACAGTGAATGGGGTTTCTTTATTTTCTGTTTTAATCACGTAGCCAATACGCTTTCCTTCCAGATTAACCTCGTGAACAATGTCATCAGTAGTTACAACAGTGGCTTCATAACTGGTAATCATGTTTTTCTCCTTAATTAAGGTTGAGCGAATCCCTGCCATTGCTGGCATAAATTCAGTTTCGCATAGTCAGTTAATTAAAGTTCGTGTGCCATCTGGTCTTTTTCGGCACAACTTTCACTACAATATTTTTTCATTTCCGTCGTTTGGATAACTCCACGCATGAAATGAAGTGGTCTTTTGATACTTTTGCTTTCTTCAATTTCTTTATTGCAAAGGTGGTAAGCACATTTTATTTTCTTAGTCATCACCATGACTCCGCCTTTACAGGTAAACCATTACGACCGAGGAAGACTTTAATCATGCAGTCAGTAATGCATGTTTTTGTGGTCAGGTTACGAATATAAAGTTTTCGCTTTTTAATATTGTTTGCCGAGGCAATATATGTCCGGCCTTCATGAAGAACATAGTCACCAGGAGTCACACACTGACGTGGTATTTCATCAGTTCCGAAGTGATGTGCAATCATAATTATCTCCATTTTTACAAATGAACTTTGTTGATGCGGTGCCTGGTGCCTCCAGGTGACTGCAACCAGTTAACAATTACAGTCGGCTTTCCCACCCAAACCAATAAGGACTAACATGACTTTTAACTGTGCCGCGTGCGCTTAGCCGCATTCACCGCATCACAAAATTCACTTTAAAAAGGGCGGGCATCAGTCGAACTTCAAGAAAAAACTGATGCCGCCAAGACTACACATAGCAGTGTTGTTATCCACAACCGGAGGCGCACTCCCACCATTTAAATTTAACAGACAAGACCGACTCTTTATGGATATCGGAAATGCGCCTTCGTGTTGTGCCCGGTTTTATTTCACCACCTCCGGGCTTTGGTGGTTTCTGCTATACCCCTACAGCGAGAATATTGAATTAATCCAAATAATGGATTAGCAAGTATTTCTGGCAAGCCAGCGACGTGCGCCTGTTTCTGTTTTAAATGTTTTGCTTTTGGTATACGTCATAGCAGTGAACGTTCCATCTTGGTTAGGGAACACGCCGCACACCATGGATTCGTTATTGCCGAGGTCGATTTTTTGCATTTTTCGCACCTCACATCTTGTTGTTGCGGATAGAGGCTTCTGCTTGCCAGAGATCCCAGTCGTTGCTACGTAAAGCCTGCACAGCCTGGCTGTAAGTGATACCGCAACAATCCATCAAATACTGAACTACTTCGTAATGCACCATCTTATCTCTCCCCTTAACGCCGGGTGGCGGAACTAACTGCTGCACTGCAAAATTTGAATCCCGCCGTCATGTTCATACGCCTCGGGCTGGCTACTTAACCCCTGACCACTGCCTGGTAACTCGAAGTATTGCCTGGCGTTCTGTGGGGCGGGGTGGGTGGTATGCTGGAGCTATAGGTAATGCCTAATTGATTGTCAATAGGCTATGCCTAATATTTTAAGCGTAACCTAATAGGTGATGGCGACTGGAGAAAGTGATGGGGGGGTTAAATAACGGAATCCAGGAGTTTTCCGTCAGACCATATAAGTTTAAGTTCCAGTTTTTGTGATGTTCTGGCTTTTCCGTTCAGATTCTAGAGCTTTCAGATACTTACCCACTTTCATTTCCATCGCTGCTATGTAGGCGCGAACATCGTGGTCAACCCAATCTGGTTCTGTAGCATTTCCAGATAACAGGAAAGCTACAATCGCTCTTATTTCATCAGAGGCTGCTTGATAAAGGTTGTTTATATCTAAAAGTTCACTTTTTGTATCTGGATTGGTGGGGGTTGGTATGGGGTATTCGTTAAGCCCCCAATGCTCTGGACCAACAACATCAGCAAAGAAACGCCATAATTCTGGAAGTTTATCTTTACTTATGGAGCCTTTCTTAATCCAGTCATAGATTGATGGTGGTTGGACTTTGAAGTGGCGTGCGACCTCCGCCTTTGATTTGACGGATCCCGATGCGATTTTTTTGTTAATGGCCTGCTCTATCGCTCGGCCTAAGTCTTTACCACTAAGCATTGCTTAATATTCTCCTATGCTCATTGCATTAGGCAATCCCTACTCTCATTGTATTAGGCATAGCCTATTGACATTTGTATTAGGCGTCGCCTAATATCTCTGTGTGTTTTTGGAGTTCATTCGATGAAAAAAGAGAACTATTCATTCAAGCAAGCTTGTGCTGTTGTCGGTGGGCAAACAGCAATGGCTAGGCTTTTAGGTGTATCACCTCCAAGCGTAAATCAATGGATCAAAGGGGTACGTCAATTGCCTGCCGAGAGATGTCCAGCAATTGAACGTGCAACAAGAGGTGAGGTGCTGTGCGAAGAACTTCGTCCTGATATTGACTGGTCATATTTACGACGTTCGGCATGTTGTTCGCAGAATATGTCAGTGAAGCAACTAAATGACAGTAACAAATCCTCATTTGATCATACCTGAAACATCAAGAGGCAAATGATTCATGAAAATCAAGCATGAGCACATCGAATCGGTGTTGTTTGCCCTGGCAGCCGAAAAAGGGCAGGCATGGGTAGCCAATGCAATTACTGAAGAATATCTGCGCCAGGGGGGCGGCGAATTGCCCCTGGTTCCAGGCAAGGACTGGAACAATCAGCAGAATATCTATCACCGTTGGTTGAAAGGTGAAACGAATGCGCAAAGGGAAAAAATTCAGAAGCTGATCCCAGCAATTCTGGCAATCCTTCCGCGCGAGCTGCGTCACCGACTCTGCATCTTCGATACCCTGGAACGCCGTGCATTACTGGCGGCGCAGGAAGCGTTAAGTACGGCAATTGATGCGCATGATGATGCAGTCCAAGCCGTTTACCGGAAAGCGCATTTCAGCGGCGGCGGGTCTTCCGACGATTCTGTCATTGTTCATTAAGCAAAAGTTTTCATGCTGTTTGTGCTTATTCTAAGCCACCGGGCAGCATCATACGGGGCAATTATGGCCGCATTACCATACATGCAACTGTACATAGCTGATTACCTGGCTGACACCATGCATTTGTCAGCAGAGGAGCATGGTGCGTATTTGTTGCTGATGTTCAATTACTGGCAAACAGGAAAGCCAATACCTAAAAACAGGCTGGCAAAAATTGCCCGTCTGACTAACGAGCGATGGGCTGATGTTGAACCATCCTTGCAGGAGTTTTTTTGCGATAACGGCGAGGAATGGGTGCATCTTCGGATTGCGGAAGATCTGGCATCAGTCAGGGAAAAATTAACCAAAAAATCAGCCGCAGGAAAAGCATCTGTTCAGGCCAGAAGAAGCAGAAAGGAAGCAGATGTTCAAACAAAACAAGAGAGAAATTTAACAGGTGTTCAAACAGATGTTGAAGTGGTGTTTGAACATGATGTCAACACAAAGGCAACTAATAAAGATACAGATAAAGATCTAAAAACAGATCCCCCCCTAAATCCCCCCCGGGGGAATCGAGGTGTCAAAAAGTTTGACCCTCTGGATATTGCTTTGCCGAACTGGATTTCTGTCTCGCTTTGGCGTGAGTGGGTTGAATTTCGCCAGGCATTGCGAAAACCGATTCGAACGGAGCAGGGCGCTAACGGGGCGATACGGGAGCTGGAAAAATTCCGCCAGCAGGGTTTTTCACCTGAGCAGGTGATTAGACACAGCATCGCCAATGAATACCAGGGCTTGTTCGCGCCGAAAGGTGTTCGACCTGAGACGTTACTCCGACAGGTTAACACCGTCTCGTTACCGGATAGTGCGATCCCGCCAGGCTTCAGGGGGTAACTGTCCATGAAAAATATTGCGACAGGCGACGTTCTTGAACGTATCCGCAGACTGGCCCCGTCACATGTAACCGCGCCATTCAAGACGGTAGCGGAGTGGCGCGAGTGGCAACTTTCCGAAGGCCAGAAACGTTGTGAGGAGATCAACCGTCAGAATCGTCAGTTGCGGGTGGAAAAAATTCTGAATCGCTCTGGCATCCAGCCATTGCACCGCAAATGCTCGTTTTCGAATTACCAGGTGCAGAACGAAGCGCAGCGATACGCGTTGAGTCAGGCGAAATCCATCGCTGATGAACTGATGACCGGGTGTACAAATTTTGCGTTCAGCGGAAAACCTGGTACCGGGAAGAACCACTTAGCGGCAGCTATCGGGAATCGCCTGCTGAAAGACGGTCAGACAGTGATTGTGGTTACCGTGGCTGATGTTATGAGTGCCCTGCACGCCAGCTATGACGATGGGCAGTCAGGCGAAAAATTTTTGCGGGAACTGTGCGAAGTGGATCTGCTGGTTCTTGATGAAATTGGCATTCAGCGCGAGACAAAAAACGAGCAGGTGGTGCTGCACCAGATTGTTGATCGCCGGACAGCGTCGATGCGCAGCGTGGGGATGCTGACAAACCTGAACTATGAGGCCATGAAAACATTGCTCGGCGAGCGGATTATGGATCGCATGACCATGAACGGCGGACGCTGGGTGAATTTTAACTGGGAGAGCTGGCGTCCGAATGTCGTCCAGCCAGGAATTGCGAAGTGATTTTTACCGGGAGGAAATTTTAATGGAGACTGTTTTTGACGCACTGAAAGCAATGGGAAAAGCCACGTCGGTAGAACTGGCTGCGCGACTTGATATCAGTCGTGAAGAGGTACTGAACGAGCTGTGGGAGCTGAAAAAGGCTGGTTTCGTTGATAAAAGCGTATACACCTGGCGTGTGGCTGATAACAACGTTCAGCAGGAACAGCCAGAGCAGGCAGAACCGCCGGAAGAAACCACCACGGCAACAGTCGCGAAAATTTCGGAGTGCGATTTAACTGCGACGATTGAACAACGTGGACCACAAACGGCGGATGAGTTGGCTACATGGTTCGGTACCACATCACGCAAAGTGGCTTCAACGCTGGCAATGGCAATCAGCAAAGGTCGTCTGATTCGCGTTAATCAGAACGGTAAATTTCGTTACTGCATACCGGGCGATAATTTACCAGCAAAGCCGAAAGCTGCATCGGTAACGGAAACTGATTTTAAAGCCTTTCCTCAGCCAGCAGATGTTGCGTTACCAGTACAGGAAGCTGCAACACAGGAAGATATTAAAACAGAAACTGTGGCGGACATTGTGCAGTCGCTGCCATCGTTTACTGAAACGCGAGCTGATGACCTGATTTTGCCATCGCTGCATATGGCAAACCGCGAACTGCGTCGGGCGAAAAATCATGTCCAGAAGTGGGAGCGAGTCTGCGCCGCGCTGCGGGAGCTGAACAAGCACCGGGATATTGTTCGACAGATTGCTGATTCTTCCCGCCGTGTTGTATCGGAAAAGTGATTGCCGGAGGCGCTTATGGCAAAAGTATTTACACAAGAAGAGCGGGAAAAAATTAAAGGGCAGGTTGTTGAGCTAGTACGCCGGAGTGGACGCGAGACGTTACGACAACTGGAGGCCAAGACAGGTGCGACAAGATATCTGATGAGCGTTCTCGCCAGAGAGCTGGTTGCCAGTGGCGATGTATACAACTCTGGTTACGGGTTATTCCCGTCTGAACAGGCTCGTAAGGACTGGCAAAATGCCCGCAAAAAACTATCCAGGGCAAAGGTGAAGAAACCATCTGTGGTTGATCCGGACCTTATCTGGTCATTACCAGACGGAGAAATACGCCGCTACGACAGGCGTCTGAACATAATCTGTCGCGAGTGCCGGAAGAGTGAAGTTATGCAGCGTGTGCTGGCGTTTTATCAGAATGGTTTTCGAGAGAGGCTTGGAGATCAGGGATGAATAGAACGATGAAGGATGGAAGCTACATATTCTCGGTACTAAGATTTATTTTTCTGACACAAAATGACCATTTGGCGTTACATAATCCCAAAAAAACGTATCAAAAATCTCAAAATGCGTTACGATTAGAGAGTATTTTGATTCTGCGTGCTCATTTTTTGATTGCTGTGGCTTTTTGTTGTGGGAGTGTTGAATGGATTATTTATCAGAAGTGTTAAAAATCATTGAAGGTGCAACAAAGGCAAATGCTTCGATGGCTAGTAATTATGCTGGGTTGCTGGCAGATAAGCTCGAACAAAAAGGGGAGGTCAAGCAAGCCAGAATGATAAGAGAAAGGTTGCTTAGAGCTCCCCAGGCGTTGGCAGGAGCTCAAAGGGCTGGAGGTGGGATATCTCTGGGCTCATTACCGGTAGATATTGATAGTCGACTCAACACTGTTGATGTCAGTTATCCTAAATTAGACAGTTCAGAGATTTTTCTGCCTGCAGCAATCAGTACCCGTGTTGAAGAGTTTATCACTAATGTTCAACGTTATGATGAGTTTGTTAAAGCTGATGCAGCATTGCCGAGTCGTATGCTCGTGTATGGAAAGCCAGGAACAGGTAAGACTATGTTATCTAAGTACATCGCTACCCGCTTAGATTTTCCACTTCTTACAGTGCGTTGCGATACTTTGATTAGTAGTTTATTGGGACAAACCAGCAAAAATCTTAGACAGGTTTTCGATTATGTAATGCAGAGGCCATCAGTGCTTTTTTTAGACGAATTTGATGCTTTAGCTGGAGCAAGAGGTAATGAGAGAGATATAGGTGAGCTTCAGCGAGTTGTCATTTCACTATTGCAGAATATGGATGCGGCATCAGAGGATACGGTAATTATTGCCTCAACTAACCATGAGCAACTTCTGGATCCTGCAATCTGGAGGCGATTTAGCTTCAGAATTCCAATGCCTCTGCCTGACATACATCAGAGAGAGTTAATTTGGAAAAATCGTTTAAAGAATATGATATGTAGCGATCTAGATTTAAGTGATTTATCAAGAAAATCGGAAGGATTATCCGGAGCAATAATTGAACAGGTGAGCTTGGATGCACGTAGGGATGCAGTTATTGAAGGTGCAAGTGTGATAAATCACCATAAATTGTATAGGCGTTTGTATCTTGCTCAATCGCTTATGGAAGGTGTAAATTTAAGCACTTACGAAGATGAAATTCGTTGGTTACGTTCTAAAGATAAAAAATTATTTTCTATCAGAGTTCTTGCTAATTTGTACAAACTTACATCAAGAGTAATTTCAAACATTCTGAAGGAGTCAGGAGCATATGAGCAGAAGGGGTACACAGTTTAGTAACGCAAAAGTTACAAACCCAATGTTAAGAATCCCTTTTTCCAGTAGTGACTTGGGTGCAATAGTAAACGCTGGCGGTGGGGCAAAGGTATTGGTTGATGTAACAGCCGAATATAGACAAGGGCTAGTAAGAAATTTAACAACCAGTAAACATTATTTAGAATCCAAACTTTCAGAGTACCCTGGAAGCTTGGGTTGTAGTGGTCAACAAAAACTGGCCACAGCTTTAGAGTTTTTCCAGAACAATCGTTCTGATTC
>NZ_PTRD01000012.1:0-4063 GCF_002965005.1 Escherichia sp. MOD1-EC7011 | reverse complement strand
GTTCATCGACAGGGATGAATGCAAGAAGCACACTCACATAACGGTTTTGACGCAATTTTTCACTTCAATAGTACCTTCGCACTACTAACACAAAAAAAACGCAGCAGGGAGCGTTTTAGGTGCCTTAAAATCGATTTTAGATCGTCATCTTGATCTGTTTGTCTTCCTTGAAGCGAAAATGCAGGGCTACAACCGTGCGCCCCTTTTTGATCGTCTCAACAGTTACAACCAGATCGCTTTTTTCGTTCAGTTCGGCGATGGCTGGCTTGATTATCATCTTATTCAAGTCTTTGAATTGTTGATATTTATCTTCAACGGCAAGCATGGTTCGGAAATCATCGATAGCTATCGTTCTGTCACCGGTGCTGCGGAACTGCTGGAGCAGCTCGTAAATGCGGATGCTGTAGGTGCTGGAAAGGCTGGAGACGTTCTTCACGACTACCCGCGTAAACTGCCCCTTGAGCTGTGTCAGATACGGCATGATGGCATCGGAGAAGGTGATATCTACTTTCGCCTCACCTTTGAAATACTGCGCCCGGTACTGCACCCAGCGGAACTCTTCTCGTTTTTCCTCGTTCTTGATGATTACTGACCTGTCCCAGAGGCGATCTATCGCTTCCTTGAGCCTAGCTTCAGCGTGCTGCCGTCCCATGTCAGGAAAGGCATCATGAAACTCTGCAGCCGTGATGGTCATGGTTTTTTGTTCATCCGGCGAAGGGGAATCTTCTCCGGATTTCAGGCGGCTGATACAGACCAGCAGGAAGCGCTGTTCCTGCAAAGTGAGCTTGTAGCTTGCCTCGATAAGGGCGTTTGATTTGTAAGCTATCAGATCTGACATTTCGCTTGCTCGTTGCTATTGGTGGCGTTTTTTTACTGTACGCCACTTATCATATGGGTGGAAGTTTTTTTTTTGCAACCCCCTTTTTCTGTGGATTACACCCCCAAAAGCTCCACCTTTCACCCCCAAAAGCTCCACCTTTCACCCCCAAAAGCTCCACCTTTCACCCCCAAAAGCTCCACTTATCTTGCCAGAACATCTTTAAAATCATGGTGTTACAAGACCTAAAAAGGTTTTAAAAAAAAGATCTAAAAATAAGATCTTAAAAACTTAACGGCGAGCCTGTGGATAACTTGGGGTGCTGAAAACAAAAAACCAATAAAAACAATGAGTTGCAATAAAGCAGAATTGCAAGTTTCGAATACACCCCCTCCAACCCTGTGGAAACCCAGTATTCATGCGGGTTCAGCGCATATCACCTGCCGAAAAACCGTGCGTATGTGCTCAACCTGGCGACTGATTCACTTCCGCTTCCTCGCCCACTCGCTCGCTAACGCTCGGTCGCTGGGGCTGCGGCGAGCGGACGATACAATCACTGTTCTGGCAGCGCCTCCAGCTCGTTAATCAGCGGCAGTATGCGCGTCACATCAGCCTGTCGTGTCACCTCTGCCTTCAGGAACTGGAGTAACCAGGCACGCAACTGCACCTCCTCCGGCTTTCTGACCTTTGCCAGCAATGCAGCACCCACAACAACCTTCTGCGCTGTGTCCAGGCTCCGGCTCTTCGCCTTCAGGCGCTGTAATCTCGCCTCAGCATCAGCAATCTTCTGTTCGAGCGTTCTGCTCATGATGTAACTCCGTGCGCGATGAAAAATCGCATTTTAGCGCGTCACTGGTAGTTTAAAAACTGAGCTGGCATAATGCACGGCAAATCACGAAGTGCGCACTTATACAATCTCCACTCCGTTTCGATTGTGTGCGCCCTGCGGGGCTGAAAGAAAACTACAAAAAGGCATTACGGCAGAAATGGCGATTTATCATCTCAGCATGAAAATTATCTCCAGAAGCAGCGGTTACAGCGCCGTAGCTTCCGCTGCCTATCGTTCCGGTTCACTGATGCTTGATGAGCGTACCGGACTGACTCACGACTACACCCGCAAAAGCGGTGTGGCTGAGGCTGTGATTCTGACCCCCGCGACAGCCCCTGCCTGGTGTACGAACCGTGCCGAACTCTGGAATGCCGTTGAGAAGGCCGAACGCCGGAAGAACTCACAACTTGCGCGGGAAATTGAACTCGCCATCCCCCACGAACTGCCGCAGGATGCCGCACGGGAAACCGTTCTCGCCTTTGTCAGAGAAAACTTTGTCAGTCAGGGCATGATTGCTGATGTGGCGTTCCATCACATGGATAAAACAAATCCCCATGCGCACATCATGCTGACCACGAGGGCTATCGGACCTGCTGGGTTCAGCGGAAAGGTCAGGGACTGGAACGACCGGACACATGCCGAGACGTGGCGGGCATCATGGGCTGACCATGCAAACAGGGCACTGGCGAACGCCGGTTATCAGGAAGAGATAGACCATCGTTCATACGAGCGACAGGGGCTTGAGAAAACGCCTGGTATTCACCTCGGAAAGTCTGCCTGTGCGATGGAAACACGCGGTATCGAAACAGAACGCGGCGAACAGAATCGTCTGATTAACAGGCTTAACCTGGAAATACAGATTTCCCGCACCGAACTCAGGAACAGCGGGCTGACAGAGCCTGCCCGCCGTGTGGCTGACCTTCTGAATATCGTGCTTCCTGACAACGCAACTTCGTACACACTGCATGACATCATCGAAGCGTTGCCGAAGGACAGTAACGCGGCATGGAAACTCACCAGTAATGCCATGTCGATGATGGCAGATATGCAGGCGACGCGCAGACGCTGGGAAGAGCTGAACACCGAACGAAAGGAAGCGATGAGCCATGCTGCCAGCCTGAAAAAATCATCGCCGTTTTCGTCCGGTTTTTCCCGTATTCCCCTGATGCAATGGGCGGCACCGGAATACCGTAGTGAGCAGGGAAAAATCCAGTCTCTGAGCCAGCAAATGGAAAAATTGCGACAGCATTACCGGAAGGTGGAGAAACAGGACATTCCCGCGAGTCAGACGGCATTTGAAACACAGTGGCAGCAGTGGGGGGAATCCGGCCTTGCAGCTCTCAGAGCCCAGTTGCTTAAACGTGAAGAGGAATTGCGCCGGAAGGAGCTGGAGGATACAGAACGTAGTCGCGCGGAGCGACGAGCGGAACAGCTCAGGAAAAATGACAATGCCGTTATAGATTCAGGGGTACTGAGCGCAGTCGTTACGGGGTATGGCGAGGCCCCCATGCCTGGTAACGGGGAAATGACCTGTTACCTTCTGCTTCACAACAGGAGCGGAGAATATACGCTCTGGGGGAACGAACTGGAGAAATACCGCGCCAGAATCTTTGAGAGTGTTGATTTAATGCGTGACAGGAGTGGTTATATCTGTGACCGAAGCGAAATCGGCCAACGTCCGCCACTGCAACGTGTTTATTCCTCTGCGACCTTTGAGCAACTGCTGACGCAGGTTTGCCAGACATGGCCGCAACATACCCGCAATCTCCGCCAGCCGAAGACATGGCCGGAGTCTTTCTGTCTTGGAGAAGACCGCCAGCCAGCCATGCCATCACCAGCGGCAAGGAAGGTGGATTTTATGCAGGGACGTCTGCCACCGACGCTGATGCCGGTCATGAGTTCTGTCGACCGGGAAAACCGTCAGCTTCAGCTTTTGCTGGTCATGGGCGTGGATGACTCTCTGGGCGGTGTTATCCGGCTTAATGGTACGCTGTATCCCGCGTTTGCCGTTCCCTCAGCCGATAACAGGCATCTGGTCATCAGTGCGCTGACCGATAAGGGGTTACGGTATGCAGGATATGGTGTTGCCGTAAATCACGATGCAGACAGCCACATATCACCTGCACCAGAACTGATGCAGTTTCATCTGAAAACCCGTGAGGCACCGCTTTTTGCTGCCGTCAACACACCAGAAAAACAGCCGGATCATCTGTTCCGCTCGCTGGGTTTTAATCGTACCTGGGAGGAATGGCAGCGCGAGGAAGATGCACGAACACACACCACCGAGAGGAGACATGATCGCGGTTGGTCACAGTGAATGTGAACAATATTTTGTTTTGTTTAACATCGTGTTATGTTCTTCGATGTTCATCGACAGGGATGAATGCAAGAAGCACACTCACATAACGCAAGCATAG
>NZ_PTRD01000011.1:0-88740 GCF_002965005.1 Escherichia sp. MOD1-EC7011 | reverse complement strand
GGATTGTCCGGCAATGGCGTACTGTATTCGTCGTTGCTGTGAGCTGAAAGCAGAAGTTGTCGCTGCCGACGAGCGCGAATCCGGCTTACGTGCTTTACTGAATCTGGGACATACCTTTGGTCATGCTATTGAAGCGGAAATGGGGTATGGCAATTGGTTGCACGGTGAAGCAGTCGCGGCGGGTATGGTGATGGCGGCGCGGACGTCGGAACGTCTCGGGCAGTTTAGTTCTGCCGAAACGCAGCGTATTATTACCCTGCTTACGCGGGCTGGATTACCGGTTAATGGGCCGCGCGAAATGTCCGCGCAGGCGTATTTACCGCATATGCTGCGTGACAAGAAAGTCCTTGCGGGAGAGATGCGCTTAATTCTTCCGCTGGCAATTGGTAAGAGTGAAGTTCGCGGCGGCGTATCGCACGAACTTGTTCTTAACGCTATTACCGATTGTCAATCAGCGTAACAACAAGAAAGGTCCGGCCGCTTATCAGCGGTCTATTAGCTTCAGGTTAATTGCAACGTGGTAAGCATTAACCTTTTAGTGGGGTGTTAAATGGATGAATTCAAACCAGAAGACGAGCTGAAACCCGATCCCAGCGATCGTCGTACTGGTCGTTCTCGTCAATCTTCTGAGCGTTCAGAACGTACTGAACGTGGCGAACCGCAGATCAATTTTGATGATATTGAACTTGATGAAACTGACGATCGCCGTCCGACTCGTGCGCAAAAAGAGCGCAATGAGGAACCGGAAATCGAAGAAGAAATTGATGATTCCGAAGATGACGCTGTGGATGAAGAGCGTGTAGAGCGTCGTCCGCGTAAGCGCAAAAAAGCAGCCAGCAAACCGGCTTCTCGTCAGTATATGATGATGGGCGTCGGTATTCTGGTTCTGCTGCTGTTGATCATCGGTATCGGTTCTGCGCTAAAAGCCCCCTCGACCTCTTCCAGCGATCAAACCGCGTCTGGTGAGAAGAGTATTGATCTTGCTGGCAATGCGACTGATCAGGCAAATGGCGTGCAGCCAGCGCCGGGAACCACGTCTGCGGAAAATACCCAGCAGGATGTTTCTCTGCCGCCGATTTCTTCTACGCCGACCCAGGGGCAAACCCCGGCGGCAACGGATGGTCAACAACGTGTTGAAGTGCAGGGTGACCTGAATAACGCGCTGACCCAGCCGCAAAATCAGCAGCAGTTGAACAATGTGGCGGTCAACTCCACGCTGCCAACCGAACCCGCAACTGTAGCGCCAGTTCGTAATGGCAACGTATCGCGTGATACGGCGAAAGCGCAAACCGCTGAACGGCCGACCACCACGCGTCCGGCACGTCAGCAGGCGGTGATTGAACCGAAAAAACCACAAGCAACTGTGAAAACGGAACCGAAGCCGGTAGCACAGACGCCGAAGCGTACTGAACCGGCTGCACCTGTGGCGAGCACAAAGGCACCGGCTGCGACTTCTACGCAAGCCACAACGCCAGCAGCACCAAAAGAGACGGCGACTACGGCTCCAGTACAGACGGCATCTCCGGCGCAAACCACGGCAACACCAGCCGCTGGAGCGAAGACCGCAGGTAATGTTGGTTCGTTGAAATCGGCACCGTCCAGCCATTACACTCTGCAGCTGAGCAGTTCTTCTAACTACGACAACCTGAACGGTTGGGCGAAGAAAGAGAATCTGAAAAACTACGTTGTCTATGAAACGACGCGTAATGGTCAGCCGTGGTATGTACTGGTTTCTGGCGTGTACGCTTCAAAAGAAGAAGCGAAAAAAGCGGTATCTACATTGCCAGCAGATGTTCAGGCCAAAAACCCGTGGGCGAAACCGCTGCGTCAGGTACAGGCCGATCTGAAGTAATCAAGGTTATCTCCCGCAATGGTTTATCGTTGCGGGAGTTGCCTGAAGCGCTGGATGCTGTCGGAGCTTTCTCCACAGCCGGAGAAGGTGTAATTAGTTAGTCAGCATGAAGAAAAATCGCGCTTTTTTGAAGTGGGCAGGGGGCAAATATCCCTTGCTTGATGATATTAAACGGCATTTGCCTAAGGGTGAATGTCTGGTTGAACCTTTTGTGGGTGCCGGGTCGGTGTTTCTCAACACCGACTTTTCTCGTTATATCCTTGCCGATATCAATAGCGACCTGATTAGTCTCTACAACATTGTGAAGATGCGTACTGATGAGTACGTACAGGCTGCCCGCGAGCTGTTTGTTCCTGAGACAAATTGCGCCGAGGTTTACTATCAGTTCCGCGAAGAGTTCAACAAAAGCCAGGATCCGTTCCGTCGGGCGGTACTGTTTTTATATTTGAACCGCTACGGTTACAACGGCCTGTGTCGTTACAATCTGCGCGGTGAGTTTAACGTGCCGTTTGGCCGCTACAAAAAACCCTATTTCCCGGAAGCTGAGTTGTATCACTTCGCTGAAAAAGCGCAGAATGCCTTTTTCTATTGTGAGTCTTATGCCGATAGCATGGCGCGCGCAGATGATGCATCTGTCGTCTATTGCGATCCGCCTTATGCACCACTATCTGCGACCGCCAACTTTACGGCGTATCACACAAACAGTTTTACTCTTGAACAACAGGCGCATCTGGCGGAGATCGCCGAAGGTCTGGTTAACCGTCAGATCCCGGTACTGATTTCTAACCATGATACGGCGCTAACGCGCGAGTGGTATCAGCGCGCAAAATTGCATGTCGTCAAAGTTCGACGCAGTATAAGCAGCAACGGCGGCACACGTAAAAAGGTGGACGAACTGCTGGCTTTGTACAAACCAGGAGTCGTTTCACCCGCGAAAAAATAATTCTCAAGGAGAAGCGGATGAAACAGTATTTGATTGCCCCCTCAATTCTGTCGGCTGATTTTGCCCGCCTGGGTGAAGATACCGCAAAAGCCCTGGCAGCTGGCGCTGATGTCGTGCATTTTGACGTCATGGATAACCACTATGTTCCCAACCTGACGATTGGACCAATGGTGCTGAAATCCTTGCGTAATTACGGCATTACCGCCCCTATCGATGTACATCTGATGGTGAAACCGGTTGATCGCATTGTGCCGGATTTCGCTGCCGCAGGTGCCAGCATCATTACCTTTCATCCTGAAGCCTCCGAGCATGTTGATCGCACGCTGCAACTGATTAAAGAAAATGGCTGTAAAGCGGGGCTGGTATTTAACCCGGCGACACCGCTGAGCTATCTGGATTACGTGATGGACAAACTGGATGTGATCCTGCTGATGTCCGTCAACCCTGGTTTCGGCGGTCAGTCTTTCATTCCACAAACGTTAGATAAACTGCGCGAAGTACGTCGTCGTATCGACGAGTCTGGCTTCGACATTCGACTGGAAGTGGACGGTGGCGTGAAGGTGAACAATATTGGCGAAATCGCTGCGGCGGGCGCGGATATGTTTGTCGCTGGCTCCGCTATTTTCGACCAGCCAGACTATAAAAAAGTCATTGATGAAATGCGCAGTGAACTGGCAAAGGTAAGTCATGAGTAAGTTTGAAGATATTCGCGGCGTTGCCTTCGATCTCGATGGCACGCTGGTTGACAGTGCTCCCGGTCTGGCTGCTGCGGTAGATATGGCGCTGTATGCGCTGGAGTTGCCCGTTGCAGGCGAAGAGCGTGTTATTACCTGGATTGGTAATGGCGCAGATGTGCTGATGGAGCGGGCATTGACCTGGGCGCGTCAGGAACGTGCGACGCTGCGTAAAACGATGGGCAAACCGCCCGTTGATGACGATATTCCGGCAGAAGAACAAGTACGTATTCTGCGTAAGCTGTTTGATCGTTACTATGGCGAAGTTGCTGAAGAAGGCACGTTTTTGTTCCCGCACGTTGCCGATACGCTGGGCGCATTGCAGGCTAAAGGCCTGCCGTTAGGTCTGGTTACCAACAAACCAACGCCGTTCGTCGCCCCGCTGCTGGAAGCCTTAGATATCGCCAAATACTTTAGCGTGGTTATCGGCGGCGATGACGTACAAAACAAAAAACCCCACCCGGACCCGCTGCTACTGGTGGCTGAACGTATGGGCATTGCCCCGCAACAGATGCTGTTTGTCGGCGATTCTCGCAATGATATTCAGGCAGCAAAAGCAGCCGGTTGCCCTTCAGTTGGCTTAACCTACGGATATAACTACGGCGAGGCTATCGATCTCAGCCAGCCTGATGTAATTTATCATTCTATAAATGACCTTCTGCCCGCATTAGGGCTTCCGCAAAGCGAAAATCAGGAATCGAAAAATGACTAAGCCCATCGTTTTTAGTGGCGCACAGCCTTCAGGTGAATTGACCATTGGTAACTACATGGGTGCGCTGCGTCAGTGGGTAAACATGCAGGATGATTACCATTGCATTTACTGCATCGTTGACCAACACGCCATCACCGTGCGCCAGGATGCGCAGAAGCTGCGTAAAGCGACGCTGGATACGCTGGCGTTGTACCTGGCTTGCGGTATCGATCCTGAGAAAAGCACTATTTTTGTTCAGTCTCACGTGCCGGAACATGCGCAGTTAGGCTGGGCACTGAACTGCTATACCTACTTCGGCGAACTGAGCCGCATGACGCAGTTTAAAGATAAATCTGCGCGTTATGCCGAGAACATTAACGCTGGTCTGTTTGACTATCCGGTGCTGATGGCTGCGGACATCCTGCTGTATCAAACCAATCTGGTGCCGGTCGGCGAAGACCAGAAACAGCACCTGGAACTGAGCCGCGATATTGCCCAGCGTTTCAACGCGCTGTATGGCGATATCTTTAAAGTACCGGAGCCGTTTATTCCGAAATCTGGCGCGCGCGTAATGTCACTGCTGGAGCCGACCAAGAAGATGTCCAAGTCTGACGATAACCGCAATAACGTTATCGGTCTGCTGGAAGATCCGAAATCGGTAGTGAAGAAAATCAAACGTGCGGTCACTGACTCCGACGAGCCGCCGGTAGTTCGCTACGACGTGCAGAACAAAGCGGGCGTTTCTAACCTGCTGGATATCCTTTCTGCGGTAACGGGCCAAAGCATTCCGGAACTGGAAAAACAGTTCGAAGGCAAGATGTATGGTCACCTGAAAGGCGAAGTAGCTGAAGCGGTTTCCGGTATGCTGACTGAATTGCAGGAGCGTTATCACCGTTTCCGCAATGATGAAGCCTTCTTGCAACAGGTAATGAAAGACGGCGCAGAAAAAGCCAGCGCACACGCTTCCCGCACGTTGAAAGCGGTTTACGAAGCGATTGGTTTTGTGGCGAAGCCTTAATTCACTATTGAGACCAAAAACCGGGGAAACCCGGTTTTTTTTACGTCGTTATTTGCAATAACCCAAAAAAATGTGAAGCATCTCGCCGTTTCCACATCTGCTTGTTGCGCCTTATCTTCATTTTCATGAAGATATAAATATTCATTTTATTGAAAATTTATTATGCGTCGAACGTTTATCAAAAAAGAAGGCGTCGTCATCACGACGCTGGCTCGTTATTTGTTAGGTGAAAAGTGTGGTAATCGCCTGAAAACTATAGATGAACTGGCAACTGAATGCCGTTCGTCCGTCGGCCTGACGCAGGCCGCGTTAAAAAATCTGGAGTCAAGCGGCGCGATACGGATTGAACGTCGCGGGCGCAATGGCAGTTATCTGGTAGAGATGGATAACAAAGCACTGCTGACCCATGTTGATATCAACAATGTGGTATGTGCGATGCCCTTGCCCTATACCCGCTTGTACGAAGGTTTAGCGAGCGGATTAAAAGCTCAGTTTGATGGCATTCCTTTTTACTATGCGCATATGCGTGGTGCGGATATTCGCGTGGAGTGTTTGCTTAACGGTGTCTATGACATGGCGGTAGTTTCGCGACTGGCAGCAGAAAGTTATCTCACGCAAAAAGGATTATGTCTTGCGCTGGAGTTGGGGCCGCATACCTACGTTGGCGAGCACCAGTTGATTTGCCGTAAAGGGGAGTCCGGTAACGTGAAGCGCGTGGGGCTGGATAACCGTTCGGCAGATCAGAAAATCATGACCGATGTCTTTTTTGGCAGTAGCGATGTGGAGCGAGTCGATCTCTCTTATCACGAGAGTTTACAGCGCATTGTTAAAGGTGATGTCGATGCGGTTATCTGGAACGTGGTGGCGGAAAACGAACTGACCATGCTGGGATTAGAAGCCACGCCGCTCACAGACGATCCGCGATTTTTACAGGCAACTGAAGCCGTGGTTTTGACGCGAGCCGATGATTACCCGATGCAACAATTGCTGCGTGCAGTTGTTGATAAACACGCCCTGCTTGCCCATCAACAGCGAGTGGTCAGTGGGGAACAGGAACCCAGTTATTAAACGAAAGGCATCTAAAATGGAAACCAGACTCAACCTGCTTTGCGATGCAGGGGTCATCGATAAGGACATCTGCAAAGGCATGATGCAGGTCGTCAACGTACTGGAAACAGAATGCCATCTACCAGTGCGCAGCGAGCAGGGAACGATGGCAATGATACATATGGCGAGTGCGCTGATGCGCAGTCGTCGCGGCGAACAGATCCAGCCACTGGATGACGAGTTGCTGGCTGAACTGTCGCAATGTCGCCACTGGCCAGCGATCATGCAGTTGCACCAGGTGTTATTGCAGGGATTCGCGCTGGAAGTTAACCCGTGTGAAGAAGGCTATTTGCTGGCCAACCTTTATGGATTATGGATGGCCGCTAACGAAGAGGTCTGAAGCCCACAACAAATCCACGTCGCATATCTTAAATATTCAAAAAAATGAATATTTGATTCAAGGAACAGAAACGAGGCAACAAGATGTTTGTAGAAGCATTGAAACGCCAGAACCCGGCACTGATTTCTGCCGCACTAAACCTGTGGCAGCAGGGCAAGATAGCCCCGGACAGTTGGGTTATCGACGTGGATCAGGTACTGGAAAACGGTAAGCGGTTGATTGAGACGGCGCGGCTTTATGGTATTGAGCTGTATCTGATGACCAAACAGTTAGGTCGCAATCCGTGGCTGGCGGAAAAACTGCTGGCGCTGGGCTACAGCGGTATTGTGGCGGTGGATTACAAAGAGGCGCGAGTGATGCGCCGCGCAGGTTTGCCGGTGGCGCATCAGGGGCATCTGGTGCAAATCCCTTGTCACCAGGTCGCTGATGCCGTTGAACAGGGCACCGACGTCATCACCGTGTTTACCCTTGCCAAAGCGCGGGAAGTGTCTGCGGCAGCGGTGAAAGCGGGGCGGATTCAGTCTGTGCTGCTCAAAGTTTATAGCGACGATGATTTTCTTTATCCGGGACAGGAAAGTGGTTTTGCTCAACATTCGTTGCAGGAAATTGTCGCTGAAATCCAAAAACTGCCAGGACTCCATTTAGCGGGACTTACCCATTTCCCTTGCCTGCTATGGAATGAGAGTGCCGGGAAAGTTTTGCCGACGCCGAACCTCCAGACGTTGGTCAATGCCCGCAACCAGCTGGCGGAATCGGGTGTTGCTGTTGAGCAATTAAACGCGCCTTCAGCAACCAGCTGTACTTCACTGCCATTGCTGGCGGAATACGGTGTTACTCATGCCGAACCTGGTCATGCGCTGACGGGCACCATTCCGGCAAACCAACAGGGTGACCAGCCTGAACGCGTAGCCATGCTCTGGTTAAGCGAAATATCCCATCATTTTCGTGGCGATAGCTACTGCTATGGCGGCGGCTATTACCGTCGTGGTCATGCGCAACATGCGCTGGTGTTTACGCCAGAAAATCAAAGCATTACTGAAACATATCTCAACGCCGTGGATGACAGCAGCATCGACTACACCTTGCCTTTGGCGGGAGAGTTTCCGGTGAGTAGTGCGGTGGTGCTCTGTTTTCGTACACAAATTTTTGTTACCCGCAGTGATGTCGTGCTGGTGTCCGGTATTCAGCACAGAGCGCCGGAAATCGTAGGCCGTTATGACAGCCTCGGCAACCTTCTGGAGGCGTAAATGGCGCGATTTGTGGTGTTAGTGATTGATAGCTTCGGCGTGGGAGCAATGAAAGATGTCACGCGGGTACGCCCGCAGGATGCCGGAGCCAATACTTGCGGTCACATTCTTTGTGAGTTACCGCATTTACAACTGCCAATGCTGGAGAAGTTAGGGCTTATTAATGCTCTGGGCTATGCCCCCGGAGATATGCAGCCATCGGATTCCGCAGTCTGGGGTGTGGCGGAACTGCAACATGAAGGTGGCGATACCTTTATGGGACATCAGGAAATTTTAGGTACGCGACCACTGCCGCCGCTGCGGATGCCCTTTCGTGATGTTATTGACCGTGTTGAGCAAGCATTAATTACTGCGGGCTGGCAAGTAGAGCGCCGTGGCGATGAGTTGCAGTTTCTGTGGGTTAACCAGGCCGTGGCAGTTGGTGACAATCTCGAAGCGGATTTAGGCCAGGTCTATAACGTTACCGCCAATCTCTCCGTAATACCGTTCGATGAAGTCATCAAAATAGGTCGTGTGGTGCGTGAGCAAGTTCAGGTTGGCAGAGTGATCACATTTGGGGGGCTGTTAGCGGACAGCCAGCGCATTCTTGATGCCGCAGAAAGCAAGGAAGGACGTTTTATTGGCATCAATGCGCCGCGTTCTGGCGCTTATGACAACGGCTTCCAGGTCGTGCATATGGGCTACGGCGTCGATGAAAAAGTGCAGGTGCCGCAACAGTTGTATCAGGCGGGCATACCTACGGTTCTGGTGGGAAAGGTAGCGGATATCGTCAGTAATCCTTATGGCGTGAGCTGGCAAAATCTGGTGGATAGCCAGCAGATTATGGATATCACCCTCGACGAGTTTAACGCTCATCAGACCGCGTTTATTTGCACCAATATCCAGGAAACCGATCTTGCCGGTCATGCAGAAGACGTCGCACGTTATGCCGAACGTTTGCAGGTCGTTGACCGTAACCTTACTCGCCTTGTTGAGGCGATGCAGCCGGATGATTGCCTGATCGTGATGGCTGATCACGGTAACGACCCGACCATTGGACATAGCCACCATACCCGCGAAGTGGTGCCGGTACTGGTTTATCAGCAAGGGCTGGTTGCAACTCGTCTGGGGGTTTGTTCCACGCTCTCTGACGTAGGAGCCACAGTATGTGAATTTTTCCGCGCATCGCCGCCACAAAACGGCACTTCCTTTTTATCGTCCTTTCGCTTTCAGGGTGACTCTTTATGACCATCGACTCGACCGGCTACACCCTTGCCCATGAGCATCTGCATATTGATCTCTCAGGCTTTAAAAACAACGTAGATTGCCGCCTTGATCAATATGCGTTCATTTGTCAGGAGATGAACGACCTGATGGCGCAGGGCGTGCGTAATGTGATTGAGATGACCAACCGCTACATGGGGCGCAATGCGCAATTCATGCTTGATGTGATGCGCGAGACGGGGATCAACGTGGTGGTCTGTACCGGTTATTACCAGGACGCGTTTTTCCCGCAACATGTGGCGACCCGCAGCGTGCAGGAACTGGCGCAAGAGATGGTCGATGAAATTGAACAGGGTATCGATGGCACCGACCTGAAAGCCGGGATCATCGCAGAGATTGGTTCCAGCGAAGGAAAGATTACGCCGCTGGAAGAGAAGGTGTTTATTGCCGCCGCGCTGGCGCATAACCAGACCGGATGTCCGATCTCCACGCATACCTCTTTTAGCACGATGGGGCTGGAGCAACTGGCGCTACTGCAAGCCCACGGAGTTGATCTTTCGCGTGTCACCGTCGGGCACTGCGATCTGAAAGACAACCTCGACAACATTTTGAAGATGATCGAACTCGGCGCGTATGTGCAGTTCGACACCATTGGCAAGAACAGTTACTACCCGGACGAAAAGCGTATTGCGATGCTTCATGCACTACGCGACCGTGGGTTGCTTAACCGCGTCATGCTGTCGATGGATATCACGCGTCGCTCTCATTTAAAAGCCAACGGTGGTTATGGCTATGACTATTTATTTACCACCTTTATTCCACAACTGCGCCAGTCAGGATTCAGTCAGGCCGATGTGGATGTGATGTTACGTGAAAATCCCTCTCAATTTTTCCAATAAGGACAGACTCATGAAAAAGATTGGCGTTGCAGGCTTACAGCGTGAGCAGATTAAAAAAACCATTGAAGCGACGGCTCCAGGCTGTTTTGAAGTTTTCATTCACAACGACATGGAAGCGGCAATGAAAGTGAAATCCGGGCAACTGGATTACTACATCGGCGCGTGCAATACCGGCGCAGGTGCGGCATTGTCGATTGCCATTGCGGTGATTGGCTATAACAAAAGTTGCACTATTGCCAGGCCGGGCATTAAAGCGAAAGACGAACATATCGCCAAAATGATCGCCGAAGGGAAAGTGGCGTTTGGGCTTTCCGTTGAGCACGTCGAACATGCGATTCCGATGCTGATTAACCATCTGAAATAAAAGGCACGACTATGGATCTGTATATCCAGATTATCCTGGTGGCGTGCCTGACCGGTATGACATCATTTCTGGCGCATCGCTCGGCGGCTGTTTTCCATGATGGTATTCGCCCGATCCTGCCGCAACTGATTGAAGGCTATATGAACCGTCGCGAGGCGGGGAGTATCGCTTTTGGTCTGAGCATTGGTTTTGTGGCCTCGGTGGGGATCTCTTTTACCCTGAAAACCGGCCTGCTCAATGCATGGCTGCTTTTTCTTCCTACCGATATTCTCGGCGTACTGGCGATAAACAGCCTGATGGCGTTTGGTCTTGGCGCGATCTGGGGGGTACTGATCCTCACCTGCCTGTTGCCGGTAAACCAGTTGCTGACTGCGCTGCCGGTAGATGTATTAGGTAGCCTTGGGGAACTTAGCTCGCCGGTGGTTTCTGCTTTTGCGCTGTTCCCGCTGGTGGCGATTTTCTACCAGTTTGGCTGGAAGCAAAGCCTGATCGCCGCTGCCGTCGTGTTGATGACCCGTGTGGTGGTGGTGCGTTTTTTCCCGCATCTTAATCCGGAATCCATCGAAATCTTTATTGGCATGGTAATGCTGCTGGGGATCGCCATTACTCACGACCTGCGTCATCGTGATGAAAATGACATCGATGCCAGCGGGCTTTCGGTGTTTGAAGAGCGCACGTCGCGGATTATCAAAAACTTACCGTATATCGCCATCGTGGGAGCATTGATTGCTGCCGTTGCCAGCATGAAGATTTTTGCCGGTAGCGAAGTGTCTATTTTCACCCTTGAGAAAGCGTACTCCGCAGGCGTTACACCGGAACAATCGCAAACGCTGATTAATCAGGCGGCACTGGCGGAATTTATGCGCGGGCTGGGTTTTGTACCGTTGATTGCCACCACCGCGTTAGCCACTGGTGTGTATGCGGTTGCGGGCTTTACCTTTGTTTATGCGGTGGGCTATCTCTCGCCGAATCCGATGATTGCGGCGGTATTAGGCGCCGTAGTTATTTCGGCGGAAGTCCTGTTACTTCGTTCGATCGGCAAATGGCTGGGACGCTACCCGTCAGTGCGTAATGCGTCGGATAACATCCGTAACGCCATGAATATGTTGATGGAAGTGGCGCTGCTGGTCGGCTCGATTTTCGCGGCAATCAAAATGGCAGGCTATACCGGATTCTCCATCGCGGTTGCCATTTACTTCCTCAACGAATCTCTCGGTCGTCCGGTACAAAAAATGGCGGCACCAGTGGTGGCAGTAATGATTACCGGTATTCTGCTGAATGTACTTTACTGGCTTGGCCTGTTTGTTCCGGCTTAAGGAATGCACTTATGAAGACGTTTCCTCTGAAAAGTCTGACCATTGCTGAAGCGCAGCAGAAGCAGTTTGCGCTGGTGGATAGCATTTGTCGCCATTTTCCTGGTAGCGAATTTCTTACCTGGGGTGATTTGGGATTAACGCCGGGGCTGAATCAGCCTCGCATTACCCAGCGTGTGGAGCAGGTGCTGGCAGATGCGTTTCATGCGCCAGCGGCGGTGCTGGTGCAAGGCGCTGGCACAGGAGCGATTCGTGCCGGGCTGGCGGCTTTGCTTAAACCAGGGCAGCGTCTTCTGGTGCATGACGCGCCCGTTTATCCGACGACACGCGTGATCATTGAACAGATGGGGCTGACGCTTATTACTGTTGATTTCAATGACCTGTCGGCACTTAAGCAGGTCGTAGACGAGCAACAACCTGATGCGGCGCTGGTGCAGCATACGCGCCAGCAGCTGCAGGATCGCTACATTCTGGCAGAGGTGCTGGCAACGTTGCACTTGGCTGGCGTTCCTGCGTTAACCGATGATAACTATGCGGTAATGAAGGTGGCGCGAATCGGCTGCGAATGCGGGGCGAATGTCTCGACATTTTCCTGCTTCAAGCTATTTGGGCCAGAGGGTGTTGGTGCGGTGGTAGGCGATGCCGACGTTATCAACCGTATTCGCGCTACGCTCTATTCCGGCGGTAGTCAGATCCAGGGCTCTCAGGCGCAGGAAGTCTTGCGTGGGCTGGTTTTCGCGCCGGTGATGCATGCGGTACAGGCGGGCGTTTCTGAACGGCTGCTGGCTTTACTTAACGGCGGCGCGGTGCCGGAAGTTAAAAGTGCCGTCATTGCCAATGCGCAGTCGAAATATGAGATCCCGCCGCTCTTTTATCGCCTTTCCGGAACGTTTCGCCAGGCGAATCCGCAATTAGAACATTGTGCGATTCGCATTAATCCGAATCGTAGTGGTGAAGAGACGGTGCTGCGGATTTTGCGTGAGAGTATTGCCAGTATTTAATGCTGGATAGCCCCGTTCGGCAATCAAGCTAAATTCAGCGCCGGACGGTCCCCTCAACGCGCCAGCATCGCCGGATGCGATGCTGGCGCATCTTATCCGGCCTACGGTTAATGTCTTTTATTATCAATCGATAAGGTGATGCGATTGGCGCGGCAGAAGAGTTCCGAAACGTGCACTGGTTTGTCATTCTGATCAAAGGCGATTTTGCTGATGCGAAACAAGGGTTCGCCCAGTTCACACTTCAGCCATTTTGCCTGCGCGCGCGTAGCGGCAAAGATATCAATGGTCTTTTTGTCGCTGACCACTCGCGTGTCAAAACGCTCCTGAAATAACTGATAGGTGGAGCTGCCTTCGACATAAATCGCATCAAAATCAGGATAACGTGACAATGGGATCCACGAGCTATCAATAAACAGCGGCTCTTTATCAAGATACATCACCCGGCTGAGACGGAACACTTTGCTGTTGCCAGGAATATTCAGCTTCTCGCAAAACGGCGCGGCGCTGACCTGCTCTTGCTCGATCACTTTCTCTTTCGTCGGTTTACCTTGCGAAACACCAAAGTCGGTAAAGCCGCTAACGGTCAGCAGGGCGTTTTCAACTTTCTGACTTTGCACAAAGGTGCCTTTACCCTGCCAGCGGATCAGTACACCGTCCGCCACTAAGTCGCTGATGGCTTTACGAATGGTGATGCGGCTGACGTTGTACTGCGTACACAGCTCGTTTTCAGTTGGGATCTGTTGCCCAGCCTGGTAAACTCCCTGCGCGATATCATCCAGCAGCCGCTGGCGGACGGTGGCATAGAGCAGTTGATGAGAGTAGCGGTCCGTAGCTGACATAATCGACCCTGAAATAAAGAATGAATTACACGGATTATAGGGTCGTTTTCCGGCAAGTAACAGCACGTTGGCGTGAAGATGCTCACGCCAACGTTATGCCTACCAGGCACCGTGGTACTGAATAGTTTGTGCCGCGCACGCCGTTCCCTGCGCCATCGCCTGCGGTAATGTCATCCCCGCAGACCAGCTGCAAAGGAATCCGGCAATGAACGAATCTCCGGCACCCATGGTGTCGATAACCGTCACCGGTTCAGGAGCCTGACGCCAGAACTGCGCGCCATCCCAGGCAATGCTGCCGTTTTCGCCCAGCGTGACAATCACTGTTCCTGCGCCACGAGTCACAATCGCTTTCATCTTCAGACGCAGCGCCTCGTCTTCTTGCGGCGCGGAGGCAAAGGCAAAATCGAGATGCGGCACCAGTGTCTGCCAGAGCGGGCTGTCCCACTTGTCGGAGAAGTCGAAAGCGGTAAGTTTGCCCGCTGCGTGCAGGTGCGGAAATGCGTCCTCCGCATGTCCCCAGATTGCCGCGTGCACAATGTCATACTGCGCCAGCCAGGCGTAATCCTCTTCGCTCAGGGCAAAGTCGGCCATCACGCCTTCGGTGTAGTCGCCAAAAACGCGATCGTTGTCGTGCAGTTCCACCTGAGTTTGTGCGGTAACGCCGTGTTTCGTATGGACATGGCTGATATCGACGCCCATGCGGGCAAGATCCTGCTTCAGCTTTGTGCCGTAGTCATCGTCACCCACCCAGGTAATGCATCCGGGTTGTATGCCGTAGCGAGTGCAGTACACCGCCACGTTCACCGCATTACCGCCAGAAAACGCTTTATTCAGTTGCGGGTAAATGTCGACGCAGTTATCGCCGATTGTCGCCAGGTTTTTCATCTCGCATCCTCCGGCAGCAGCGCGCGAAAGCGTTCCAGCGCCTGGCGAGCGTAGAGTCTGGGTTCGTTCATATACATCGTCACCAGTTCCACCGTACAGTAACCGTCATAACCTCTGTCGATGATATCGCGCATCAGCTCCCGCAACGGCATTTTGCCTTCACCGGGGATGTAATGCGTGTCGCTGGCTCCGTCGCTGTCGACAATATGCAGATGACGCAGTTTATCGCCCAGTTTGTCGAAATAACTCATCACCGGTTCCGCCTGGACATACGGCGCGCAAATGTCGACCATGCTGAACAGGCGCGGCGAAGGCACCAGCGCCAGCGCATGAAGCACATCATTAGCATTACACACGACGTTCGATTCATACGGTGTTAACGGTTCGAGGATTAGATCCATGCCGATGTTTTCCGCGTACTCACACAGTTCGCTTAGGTTCTCTGCCAGCCGTCCCCAGATAACATCAGGCGGCGTGAGATAACCCGCGTGAGCCGCAGAAATCAGCGTATAACCGGCGTTCATCTCTTTCGCCATATCCATCGCCAGCTTGATCATGTCGAGGCTTTCGCGACGCATATGCTCATCGCCCAGCATCATGTTATACGGATAACCATTGGTTTCTGGCGTGTAACCGATAATCGGCATCTGATACGTCTGCGCCAGTGCCTTAATGTGTTTGAGGCCGCCTGCTTTTAAGTCCGGCGCGAAGGCATGCGGACGCCCGCCCCAAATTTCAATGCCATCGTAACCCAGCTCGCTTGCGTCACGGAATGCGTGTTCAATAGGCAGCCGCTGGTGGCCGCAGGTAAACATACCTGTTTTCATCGGATAACTCCTTGCGTAAATCCGGCCCGTTGCCAGGCCGGGAGAGGGGATTAATATTCCACCAGACCACCGTAATAGCGGCGTTCATCCGGGTTGTGATCTTTGTAAATTGACAGGTAGTAGCAGAGCCACTCCATCGGCACGAACATCAGGAACGGCGCCAGCCACGGATGTAGCCCTTGCGAAATTTCGGCGTAATCGATGACGATCACGTTGTCGGTACGCTGTTTGACAAAGTTAATGGTGCGTTCGGTGGTATGGCGGCTTTCGTCATTGCCGAGCAGGAACAGGAATGGAACGCCCGGTTCAACAATCTCCAGCGGGCCGTGGCGGAACTCACCGCTCTCAATCACACAGCCGTGGGTCCAGGTAAATTCCGTCAGCGTTACAATGCCTTCTTTGTAACCCAGCGGACGCAGCGGTCCCGCAGAAACCGTGTAAATCATCGGCCACTGGCTGGCCTGTTCACCGAGCTGGCGACCTTTCTCTTCCCATGTACGCACCAGATGACCGAGCGCATCCGGCAATTGCTTAAGATCGTTTTTGATCTTGCCAATTTCCGCGTTTGGCGCGAGGCGGGTGATCATCTCCAGCACCACGCTGTAGCAGAGCAGCAGGTGAATTTCCCAGATGCAGTCGGCCTGATAATCAATGGTAAACTCTGCCGCCGAAGTAATCGGGCTGTCCGCGCGTTTGGTGAACGCCGCAGTGAGTGCTCCGCAGGCCCGGCCCAGTTCCAGCGCCTTGATTACCTCTTCGGTTTTACCGTAGTCAGAAACGCCAATCACTGCACAACGATCGTCGAGGCGATGCGGGGTGTTATCGCAGAACTCCCAGCCGGAAATAGCGTAGACCTGAAGATCGGAAAAACGATCCGCCAGATGTTTCGCCGTTTGCGCCGCGTTGAGCGGCGATCCGCAGGCAACGAAATAAATACGATCAATCTCGCGCTTCACCATCCCTTCCACGATGGTGTGCACCAGCGGAACGTCATGGCTGAGAACTTTTTCCACTTCCTGAACCATATTTTCGGTGACCAGAAAGTCCACGGTGCTTTTATCAATATCTAACATTTCACTTTTCTCCAGATAACATTACGACAAAGCATTTAGCTGGCGGCTCCGCTTCGCCCAGAAGGCGTAAGCAGGCAGACCAGTGGCAATAACGATGACGGCGCAGATAAGGCCGGGAATCGGTGCCCAGACAAAGGTTGAGGCAACCAGAATGAGGCTTGATGCAATGGCGAGGGTAGTCATCAGCCCGAAAGCCGGAGTACGCTACAGCGGTTTGTAATCGTCGCGTTTACGACACCAGATGATGGAGCCGAAGGTGAGGGTGTTTTTGAAACACATCACCAGCGTGAAGTAGCCCAGCAGGCTGGTGAGATCGGAAACGAAGATGAAGAAGATCCCAAGCGCCCCTTGCAGGATGATGGAAACATCTGGCGTGTTGTATTTCGGATGCACATGCCCGAAGCATTTGAAGAATAAATTGTCTTTTGCCATCGCGTATTCCAGGCGCGGCTGGTACATCACGCAACTGGAAAGCGAGCCGAGAATGACGATCATCGCCGTGACGGCAACGAAGATCCCGGCGGTGCTGCCGAGTGCGGGGATCCAGGTCAGGGCGTCGGAAATCGGCGTTTCAGAGTTGGCGAGTTTATCGAAGGGCATCAGCCCGGAAATCACCAGCGCCAGCAGGGTGTAAAGCACTAAAACCAGCAGGCAGGAGCCAATCAGCGCTCGCGGCATGGTTTTGCCGGGGTTTTTGATTTCACCAGTCATATAGCAGATGGAGGCCATGCCGGTATACGACCAACTGGTGGCAGAGATCCCCGCCAGTAGCGCCATAAAGCTGCCCGTCGCGCCAATCGAGGTGGTGGAAGGGGCGGTAAAATTCTCCGCTTTAAACCAGAAGATCCCAAGGCCAATGACGATAGTGAACGGGATAATTTTGGCGATGGTAATCAGCGTCTGAAACGCTGCGCCGCCTTCGACGGATCGCAGATGCAGCAGCATAAAGGCGATAATTAACCCGGCGGCGATAAATTTACCGAGCAGAGGATCGATAGGCGTTAAAAAGCCAAGATTGCTGACAATCGCCAGCGCCATGATTGACAGTGAAGGCGCATCGTTGGCCCAGAAGCTGGCCCAGCCGGAGAGAAAAGCCAGCGGTCGGCTACCGGCATTTTTTAAATAAACATAATCTGCGCCATTTTCCGGATAAGCGGTTGATAGCTCCGCATAGACGCACATTTGCGGGATCACAATTAACCCGCCGATGACAAAAGCGAGCACCGTCAGCCACGGCGTTCCCGCCGCTTTAGCGACTTCACCCACGGAGACGAAAATACCGGAGCCGACGGTTGTCCCGACGGCGATTGCAAGAACGGCCCAAAATCCGAGCTTGCGTTGGAGTTCCTGGCTTCCCATAGCGATACCTTTTTCTTGTCCAACACGTTGTAGGGGAGAGTTTGCAGTCATTTAAAAGGTAACATGACAATGCATGATGAATATAACAACATATAATGTTATGTGTTGTAGAGGAAGATCACAAAATTTTGCACAGGATCGTGTTGTGGCGGGAGTGAATGACTATCGCATTGAAATTAAAATGAAATTATTTTTACAGGCAGGGGGAAAGAAGGGCATAGAAACAAATACGCCCTCGGGGGATCCAGAGGGCGTCAGGCAATTAAACCGACATTAACCGATTTCTATTAAGAGATTACTGTGCAGTAGGACCGCAACCGCCAATGATTTTAGAAATAGAAATTGCCGGGTGCAGCAGGTAGTCGTAAGAGCAGTTCTTATCACGGTTTTCAATATGACCAGTACATGCAGTTAACGTAGCCAGTACTGCACCTACCAGTGCAACTTTAATAAATTTGTTCATTTTCATTCCCTATGTAAAATATATCGAGTAATATTCATTAATTATATGAATATAAGCAAACAGCTCGTTAGAGACAATACAGGAATATCTATTACACGTCAGTGAGTGGGCTATTAATATTTCGATTATATTTGTAAGCCCCTGTAACTGTAGGTGGTTATTAAAATAAGGAATTAGTTAAAAAGTTGTTTTATGTCTAATGAAGATAAAAATTAATATGGTGATTATTGTAAATAAAAAAAGGTCAGAAATATCTGACCTTAATTAAATTTGTTTAAATTAATGGTTTGAGAACCAGTTTAATTTATCGCGCAAACCAACAACCCGGCCAATAATAATTAATGATGGACTGTTCATTTGCTGCGCCAGATCGCCCAGCTGCGCGAGCGTACCGTCAATCACGCGTTGCGTTACCGCCGTCCCGTTTTCGACAATCGCCACTGGCATTTCGCCTGGCATTCCGTGTTCAATCAATTTTTGCTGAATGGTCGCAGCCTGATTTAGTCCCATATAGAATACCAGCGTCTGTTTTTCTGCTGCCAGGTTTTCCCAGTCCAGCTCACCACCGGTTTTTAAGTGTCCGGTAATTAAGCGTACGCTCTGAGCATAATCGCGATGCGTAAGTGGAATACCCGAATAAGCAGAGCAACCAGAAGCTGCAGTAATACCCGGAACTACCGAGAACGGAATACCCGCGTTGCACAGTGTTTCCAGCTCTTCGCCACCACGGCCAAAAATAAACGGATCGCCGCCTTTCAGACGCACCACGCGTTTGCCTTTTTGCGCTTCCCGCAGCAGGATCTGGTTAATCTCTTCCTGTGGTACGCAGTGGTATCCCGCGCGTTTACCGACGAAAACGCGGTCAGCATCGCGCCGTACCAGATTCATAATATCGTCAGAAACCAGACGGTCGTAGACCACCACATCAGCCTGCTGAATTTGTTGCAGACCTTTCAGCGTCAGTAGCCCGGCATCGCCAGGGCCGGCGCCAACCAGCACCACTTCACCGCGATGGTCAAGCGGCTCGTTGATTAACTGTTCGGTCGTTTCAGTAATGGCTTTCTGATCGTTATTCGCCAGCGACTGCGCCAGGCGGTCATTAACGAACAGTTTTTCCCAGAAACGGCGACGCTCGCCCATTGTCGCGAACTGTTGTTTCACCCGACCGCGTAATTGCCCGGCGTATTTCGCTACCTGGCCCAGATGTAGCGGCAGCAGTGATTCGAGTTTTTCGCGCAGCAGTCGCGCCAGAACCGGCGAGGTGCCGCCAGAGGAGACCGCTACCATCAACGGTGAGCGGTCAATAATCGACGGCATAATGAAGCTGGCGGCTTTCGGCGCATCGACCACGTTACAGAAGATGCGGCGAGCTTCGGCGGCTTCGCTGACGCGCTGGTTAAGCGCGTCATCATCCGTCGCGGCAATCGCCAGCCAGCAGGGGTCGAGAAGGCTTTCATCAAATGGCCCTTCGACGAGGGTTAACATGCCAGCATCTGCCCATGCGGTGAACTGTGGAATAAACGCTAATGCATTCACCGTTAAGCGAGCGCCCGCGTCTAACAGCAACCTTGCTTTGCGTTCCGCAACATCACCACCGCCGACAATCAGACAGTCGCGATCGCGTAATTGGCAAAATATAGGCAAATGATCCACGTAAAAACCCCTTACTGATTAACCTGCAGCCGTTTCAGTTTGATTAAATTTGTCCGCAACCGGACGATTCGCTTTCGGCGTAGCATACCAATAACCCAATCCCATGAATACGGCGCCCGATAAAGTATTACCCAGCGTCACCCACAGCAGGTTATGCCCAATACCTGCCAGCGTATAGGCTTCGCTGTGGTTGCCGAACCAGGAGAGCGCGAACAGCGTCATGTTAGCGATGGAGTGCTCATAGCCAGACGCGATAAATGCCAGCAGACACCACCAGATAGCGATAAATTTCGCCGCCCCTTCAGTGCGCAGCGCCATCCAGATAGCCAGGCAAACCAGCCAGTTACACAATGCGCCTTTGAAGAACAGTACCATTGCCGGTGCAGTGGTTTTAGCCAGCGCGACGGAGTGAACGATGCTGGTATCTACCGGCAGCAGGCTACCGCCGCCCCAGCTATAAAGCATGGCAACGAAGACGGAACCTACCAGGTTACCCAGCCAGGTTTGCGGCAGGATTGCCCACATTTGCCCGTGGCTAATGGTGCCCGCTTTCACCCCAAAGGTGAGGAACATGGTGTGTCCGGTGAACAGTTCAGAACCGGCGATAATTACCAGCGTTAAGGCGATACCAAAGGTCGCGCCCATCACCAGAGGACGAACAGATGGATCGAGCAGGTTACCGAGCGTGAAAATCAGGATGATCCCAAGACCCACATACGCGCCCGCCATGGCGGAGCTGACCCAAAAGCCGAGCGGGTTATTTGCCGACAGGCGTGCAATGCGCGCAGCGTTAGCCGCACACTTATTAATAGTGTCTGTAAACATTTGATTATCCTTTAAAAAATAAAAACAAAAAATAAAACAAAAAGTTTAAAAAATGTCCTGCAATATACCGAAGGTTATTACAGGGCCATGCAAAAAGGGGAGGCATTGCGCCTCCCGTTAAAACATTAACCGCGTAGCTGTACCACGCCGTCTTTCACTCGCGCTTCGTAATGCTTGACGGAAAACTGTTCGTCTTCCATGCACAAGCCGTCGCTTAAGCGAAAACGCTGTTTTTTCAGCGGGCTGGCTACCCACAGCTCGCCCTGGTGTTCCGCAATCAGCCCGCGTGACAGCACGCTGGATTCGAAGAACGGGTCGATGTTGCTGATCGCAAACACCTGGTCGCTGTGATACGGGCGGAAAATTGCTACCTGCTCGTCACCTAACAGCGCGCAGACGCCGGTTTCAGGCAGGATGTCATCGATTTTGCAGATGTCTTTCCACTGGCTCATGCGTTGTCCTCCACCAGAGTTACCGGGATACGTTCATACGGCGTTGCCGGACGGTGCTGTTCGCGTTCTGGCACCATCTGCACGTTCGGGTCACGCTTGTCGCTGTTGATGAAGTGTTTGAAGCGAGTCTGCGCAGACGGTGTATTGACCGTTTCAGTCCACTCACATACTACCGCTTCACGCAGGCGCGCCATCTCTTCTTCCAGATGTGCGTTCAGCCCCAGTTTGTCGTCAATGATCACCGCTTTCAGGTAATCAATGCCGCCTTCAAGGTTTTCTAACCACGGCGCGGTACGCGTCAGTTTGTCGGCGGTACGGATGTAGAACATCATGAAACGGTCGAGATATTTGATCAGCGTTTCGCGATCGATATCCGCCGCCAGCAGATCCGCATGACGCGGTTTCATGCCGCCGTTACCGCAAACGTACAGGTTCCAGCCTTTTTCGGTGGCGATGATACCCACGTCTTTACCCTGAGCTTCTGAACATTCACGGGTACAGCCAGAGACACCGAACTTCATTTTGTGCGGAGTACGGATGCCTTTGTAGCGGTTTTCCAGTTCCACGCCGAGACCCACGCTGTCGCCAACGCCGTAGCGGCACCAGGTGCTACCCACGCAGGTTTTCGCCATACGCAGTGCTTTCGCATAGGCATGACCGGTTTCGAAGCCGGCTTCAATCAGCTGACGCCAGATCTCCGGCAGATCGTCTTTCTGTGCGCCAAACATTGCCAGACGCTGGGAGCCAGTGATTTTGGTGTAGAGATTAAATTCACGCGCGATACGACCTACCGCCATCAGCCCTTCCGGGGTGATTTCACCGCCCGGAGAACGCGGGATCACCGAGTAGGTGCCGTCTTTCTGGATGTTAGCGAGGAAGTTGTCGTTAGAATCCTGCAGCGGAGTATGTTCCGGCTTCAGAATGTATTCGTTCCAGCAGGAGGCCAGCAGCGAACCGACGGTCGGTTTACAAACTTCACAACCGTAGCCTTTGCCGTGTTTCGCCAGCAGTTCTTCGAAGGTTTTAATGCCTTCAACGCGGATCAAATGGAACAGTTCCTGACGCGAATAAGCAAAGTGTTCGCACAGGTTGTTGTTAACTTCGATACCCTGTTTCGCCAGTTCCGCATTCAGTACCTGAGTGACCAGCGGGATACAGCCGCCGCAGCCAGTACCGGCTTTGGTTTCGGCTTTCAGCGCCGCAACGGTGTGGCAGCCTTTGTTGATAGCAGCAATCAGGTCGCCTTTGGTGACGTCGAAGCAGGAGCAGATTTGCGCGCTGTCCGGCAGTTTATCTACACCGATAGATGGCTTACCGCTACCGGAGTGCGCTGGCAGGATCAGGGAATCCGGGTTTTCTGGCAGTTCGATAGCGTTCAGCACCAGTTGCAGCAGGTTGCCGTAATCGCTGGTATCGCCCACCAGTACCGCACCGAGCAGGGTTTTGTTGTCTTCGCTGACAACCAGGCGTTTGTAGATCTCTTTGCATTCGTCGAGGTAAACATAGCTACGAGCGCCTGGTGTACGACCATGCGCATCGCCAATACCGCCAACGTCCACGCCCAGCAGTTTCAGCTTGGCGCTAAGGTCAGCGCCTTCAAAGGCGTTTTCGCTACCGAGAATGTGGTCAACGGCGACCTGCGCCATTTTGTAGCCTGGTGCTACCAGACCAAATACACGGTTGTTCCAGCTTGCGCATTCACCGATGGCGTAGATATCCGGATCGGAAGTCTGGCAGGAATCATTAATGACAATACCCCCACGCGGAGCAACGTCCAGACCACACTGGGTTGCCAGCTTATCGCGCGGACGGATACCGGTAGAGAAGACGATAAAGTCGACTTCCAGTTCGCTGCCGTCGGCAAAACGCATGGTTTTACGCGCTTCGACACCTTCCTGCACAATCTCAAGGGTGTTTTTGCTGGTGTGAACGCGCACGCCCATACTTTCGATTTTGCGACGCAGCTGCTCGCCACCCATCTGATCAAGCTGTTCCGCCATCAGCATAGGGGCAAATTCGATAACGTGGGTTTCAATACCTAAGTTTTTCAGCGCGCCAGCGGCTTCCAGACCTAACAGGCCGCCACCAACAACGGCACCGCGTTTGCTGCGACGGGCGCAGGATTCAATGGCGTTGAGGTCTTCAATAGTGCGATAGACAAAGCAGTCCTGAGTATCAGAACCTTTGATTGGTGGGATCCACGGGTAGGAACCGGTCGCCATGATCAGCTTGTCATAAAAAACGGTGCGCCCGGCGCTGGAGTGAATCACCTTCTCCTGACGGTTGATGGTGATAGCGCGTTCGCCGACCAGAACTTTGATGCCGTGTTTCTCGTAGAAGCCTTCGCGCACCAGCGACAGCTCTTCGGCGGTGTGGTGAGAGAAGTAAGACGAGAGGTGTACGCGGTCATAAGCGATGCGCGGTTCTTCACAGAAAACGGTAATATCAAAGTTGGCCGCATCAGATTTATCAAGAAGATCTTCGATAAAGCGATGGCCGACCATACCGTTACCGATAATTGCGAGTCTGACTTTGCTCATTTTTGCCTCGATTTCTTTTCTATTACCGCCTACCTTAACGATTCAGCAACCCCACTTATTGATGCAAATCAAATTCACCTTTATATACTCCTTAAGAGGTATATTGCTGATTTGTATAAATATTCTTAAGTCACGGAATTGTCTGACATTTCATGTTTGTGCAAAAAACAGACAAAATGAAAGCATTTATAGAGATGAAGGCACGTTGCGGGAGATGAGAGGAAAAAGCCGGACGACAAAAGTGCCGCCCGGCATTGGCAATTAATGAGAGGTCAGGTTGTTGTGCTGACGGTGACGGCTGACAAAACCTAACAGGAAGCACATCACGAATACCACAGCGTACAGACCGTTTGCTGTGAGCAGTGCCGCCTGTGGACCGCTATGTTCTACGATCGGACCGGTAACCACAAAGGTCAGCATGGTGCCGATGGTTCCACAGGTGAGTACGAAGTTAACCAGTTTTGGCGATGGTACTTTTGTCTGCTGGGAACCCAGAGTGATGATGGTGGTATAGATTGCGCTGGAGAAGAAGCCCAGAGCAAGAATAGACCATGCCATATGCGCTGGTGTTCCGGTGTTAAAGACGTACATCAGAATCGCAGCCAGGCCTGCCAGCACGGTCAGAATACGTTGCAGGTCAAAGAAACGCAGAATAAAGCTGAACGCCCACATGCCGACCATGTACGACATCCAGAAGTTGCTTACCAGCGTACCCGCGTCGTTCAGGCTCATGCCCAGACCTTTGGCGTACTCTGGCACCCAGGAGATAAAACCTAGCTGACCGAGGATGTAGCACAGCGCAGCAATAGAGAGAAACAGCACGCCGATCCCCCACTTTTCTTTCGCTACCGGGGCGTCAGCTTTTGGCGCATGTTTGCCCAGCGCCGGGAACTCACAGCCGAAGGTCAGAATAAAAATAGCGACGTACACCAACCCGATGCAGGCATAAACCCAGTACCACTCAATGCTGCGCGCCAGCAGAAATGCGGCGATCATCGGGAAAATCATCCCGGCCATACTGAAGAAGGAGTCGGTAAACAGCAGACGGGAACCGCGCTGGCGCCCTTCATACATTTGCGTTACCAGGAATGTACCAATCGACATGGTGATACCGCTGACCACCCCAAGGATGAACATCGCCGCCGAGAACAGCGCCAGGCTGTGGCTGAACATCAAACCGGCAACCGCCAGCACCATCAGGAAAAAGCCAAAACGTAACTGCGTTTTCAACGGGACGATTTCCATCAGCCAGGCGTTGAGGAAGATAGAGATTAAAATGCCGGCGTTGAGGAAGGTGAAGGTATTACTCATACTGGAAACGGGCAGATTGAAATAATCGGCGATATTTCCCATCACCATCCCGGTGACAATAACCAACGCACCGGTCAGTGCGTAGGAAAGAAAGCTAATCCATGTGAGCTTGATGCGATTGCTGTTAGTCATGATTGGCCTGCGTTAAAAGATAAATGGCATAGTGGATATGCTGTGAGCGGGCGATTTTAGGTGATTTTGTGATCTGATTAAATATTTAATTGCAAACGGTTGCTAATTTGCAAACGTTAAAGTGATTCTGATCACGAAATAAAAGTGATCATCAGGTTACATATATTTCAAGTACGTAAAATTAGGTAAAGGAATGGCCTTGTCATTGAAGGCTATTTAGAATCTCTCCACTTGCTTTTTTTCTGCTCTGTTTGTTAAGGAAATCTCATGTTCAAATCGACCCTGGCGGCGATGGCTGCTGTTTTCGCTCTTTCTGCTCTCTCACCCGTAGCAATGGCAGCGAAAGGGGATCCGCACGTATTGTTAACAACCTCTGCTGGTAATATCGAACTGGAGCTGGATAGCCAGAAAGCGCCGGTATCAGTGCAAAACTTTGTCGATTATGTGAACAGTGGTTTTTATAACAACACCACCTTTCACCGCGTTATCCCAGGCTTTATGATTCAGGGCGGCGGATTTACCGAGCAGATGCAGCAGAAAAAACCAAACCCGCCAATCAAAAATGAAGCCGAT
The DNA here is from genome assembly GCF_002965005.1 of Escherichia sp. MOD1-EC7011. Taxonomy (NCBI): domain Bacteria; kingdom Pseudomonadati; phylum Pseudomonadota; class Gammaproteobacteria; order Enterobacterales; family Enterobacteriaceae; genus Escherichia; species Escherichia sp. MOD1-EC7011. The sequence goes on along the minus strand of NZ_PTRD01000011.1, from coordinate 63,096 downwards.
AACGGCCTGCGCAATACGCGCGGCACTATTGCTATGGCGCGAACTGCGGACAAAGACAGCGCAACCAGTCAGTTCTTTATCAACGTAGCCGACAATGCCTTCCTTGACCACGGTCAGCGTGATTTCGGCTACGCCGTCTTTGGTAAAGTGGTGAAAGGTATGGACGTTGCCGATAAGATTTCCCAGGTGCCGACTCATGACGTTGGTCCATACCAGAATGTGCCGTCAAAGCCGGTCGTTATCCTTTCCGCTAAAGTCCTGCCGTAACGATTTCTCGCGCGGGCAAAATTGTCCGCGCATCTGCTCTTCCGGCGTAACCCGGATTTGCCGCTTATACTTGTGGCAAATGGACACGTTCAGGGAGGCATCCAGTGAAGAAACTCACCGATAAGCAAAAGTCCCGTCTCTGGGAGCTTCAGCGTAATCGTAATTTCCAGGCCAGTCGCCGTCTTGAAGGCGTCGAGATGCCATTAGTCACTCTTACTGCCGCTGAGGCTTTGGTGCGCCTTGAAGAGCTAAGGAGGCACTATGAGCGATAAATTCGGCGAAGGGCGCGACCCGTATCTCTATCCTGGCCTCGATATCATGCGTAATCGGCTGGATATCCGCCAACAGCAGCGGCTGGAGCAGGCGGCTTACGAAATGACGGCGCTGCGTGCCGCGACCATTGAGCTTGGTCCGTTGGTGCGTGGTTTACCGCATTTGCGCGCTATTCATCGCCAGCTGTATCAGGATATTTTCGACTGGGCGGGGCAACTGCGTGAAGTCGATATTTATCAGGGGGATACACCGTTCTGCCACTTTGCCTATATTGAAAAAGAGGGCAATGCCCTGATGCAGGCTCTGGAGGAAGAAGGTTATCTGGTCGGCCTTGAGAAAGCGAAGTTCGTCGAGCGGCTGGCGCACTACTATTGTGAAATCAATGTCCTGCATCCATTCCGTGCGGGAAGTGGCCTGGCACAGCGGATCTTCTTCGAGCAACTGGCTATTCATGCGGGCTACCAACTGAGCTGGCAGGGTATCGAAAAAGAGACCTGGAATCAGGCAAATCAGAGCGGGGCTATGGGCGATCTCTCTGCGCTGCAGACGATATTTAGCAAAGTGGTAAGCGAAGCCGGGGAATCTGAGTAAAATAGCGCGGTTCTTTCGTACCGGAGCCGCCATGATCCTGCTTATTGATAACTACGATTCTTTCACCTGGAACCTCTACCAGTACTTTTGTGAACTGGGGGCGGATGTGCTGGTTAAGCGCAACGATGCGTTGACGCTGGCGGATATCGACGCCCTTAAACCGCAGAAAATTGTCATCTCACCTGGCCCCTGTACGCCCAATGAAGCCGGGATCTCCCTTGAGACTATTCGTCACTATGCCGGACGCTTGCCGATTCTTGGCGTCTGCCTCGGTCATCAGGCGATGGCGCAGGCTTTTGGCGGCAAAGTCGTGCGCGCCGCAAAGGTCATGCACGGCAAAACTTCACCGATTACGCATAACGGCCAGGGGGTATTTCGCGGTCTGGCAAATCCACTCACCGTGACGCGCTACCATTCGCTGGTGGTAGAACCTGACTCATTGCCAGCGTGCTTTGACGTGACTGCCTGGAGCGAAACCCGCGAGATTATGGGGATTCGCCATCGCCAGTGGGATCTTGAAGGTGTGCAGTTCCACCCGGAAAGCATTCTCAGCGAACAGGGGCATCAATTGCTGGCGAATTTCCTGCATCGCTGATTTCTGGTTGCTATCTAGTGATTTTTTATGCATATTTTGTGATTATAATTTCACATTGATTTATGCGTAACAGGGTGATCATGAGATGGCAACTGAACAAGCAGCAATTACACGCGCGACTTTCGATGAAGTGATCCTGCCGATTTATGCACCGGCAGAATTTATTCCGGTAAAAGGTCAGGGCAGCCGAGTCTGGGATCAGCAAGGCAAAGAGTACGTCGATTTCGCGGGTGGCATTGCGGTTACGGCATTAGGCCATTGCCATCCGGCGCTGGTGGAAGCGTTAAAAACCCAGGGGGAAACGCTATGGCATATCAGCAACGTTTTCACCAACGAACCGGCGCTGCGTCTTGGGCGTAAGCTGATCGAGGCAACCTTTGCCGAACGCGTGGTGTTTATGAACTCCGGGACGGAAGCCAACGAAACGGCCTTTAAACTGGCGCGTCATTACGCTTGCGTGCGCCATAGCCCGTTCAAAACCAAAATTATTGCCTTCCATAACGCCTTTCATGGACGCTCGCTGTTTACCGTCTCGGTAGGCGGGCAGCCGAAATATTCCGACGGCTTTGGGCCAAAACCGGCAGACATCATTCACGTTCCCTTTAACGATCTCCACGCAGTGAAAGCAGTGATGGATGATCACACCTGCGCGGTGGTGGTTGAGCCGATTCAGGGCGAGGGGGGCGTGACGGCGGCGACGCCAGCGTTTTTGCAGGGCTTGCGCGAACTGTGCGATCAGCATCAGGCATTGCTGGTATTTGATGAAGTGCAGTGTGGGATGGGGCGCACCGGCGATCTGTTTGCTTATATGCACTATGGCGTGACGCCGGATATTCTGACTTCCGCGAAAGCGTTAGGTGGTGGCTTTCCGATTAGCGCCATGCTGACTACGGCGGAGATTGCTTCTGCGTTTCATCCTGGTTCGCATGGTTCCACCTACGGCGGTAATCCGCTGGCCTGTGCAGTAGCTGGCGCGGCCTTTGATATCATCAATACCCCTGAAGTGCTGGAAGGCATTCAGGCGAAACGCCAGCGTTTTGTTGACCATTTGCAGAAGATAGATCAGCAGTTTGATGTGTTTAGCGATATTCGCGGTATGGGGTTGTTGATTGGTGCCGAGCTTAAGCCACAGTACAAAGGTCGGGCGCGCGATTTCCTTTATGCGAGCGCCGAGGCTGGCGTAATGGTGCTGAACGCCGGGACAGATGTGATGCGTTTTGCACCATCGCTGGTGGTGGAAGATGCGGATATCGATGAAGGGATGCAACGTTTTGCCCGCGCGGTGGCGAAGGTGGTTGGGGCGTAATAAGACGTGTCATCGTAGCATCAGGCAAAGCATGTCGGATGCGGCGTGAACGCCTAATCCGACCTACGGTTTGCTTCTGGCAATAATGATATTACGCCTTCGAATCCCGTAACTTCCGACTCAACCAAATCCCGTGATGCGGTCGCTGCCGCCAGGCCATCGCTGAAATGGTGTGCATTGTATTCAGATGGCCAATAACGCGTTGTAAATGCTGCTCCAGCGTGCCAGACGCGCCTTCGTGTGGCAGCATCTCTGGCGAGTCTATGATATTGGCGTCACCAGAACTCCCCGGTTCATCATATTCCAGCCGCTGCTGACAGCGTTGAATAGCGATTTCACAAGACTGCAAATACTCCTGCGCCAGTTCCGGCGGCAATGTCCGGTGCTCCCGCGCCAGCGTGGTCATGGCATTAATATGCTCAACAATAAACTGACTATGCGTAACCCACAGTTTCATATCTGCCAGATAATGGCTGTTAAACGCCGGTTCCTGCATCGCCTGGTTCAATGAGTTATACAAGGTGTTATGCGCCTGATTAACCCGCATTCGTTGCCAGGCTAGTGGCGTAGGTTGCGGATCTTTACTGAGGATCAGACGAATGGCCTCCTGGTAAGTTTCTAAGGCATCATGGGCGTTCTTGCGCAATAAGCCGCTCTGCCACTGCGGCCACAGCCAAACTGTGCCGCCGAAGGCAATCAGACAACCGATGATAGTATCGATTAGACGGGGGATGATGTACTGCTCGCCATTCAGCCATAACAGTTGCAGGGTATATACAGCGGTAATGGTAAAACCGACCGTCGCCCAGCCGTAGTTTTTGCGCAATATCAGGTAACTGGCGAGCGTGGTGAAAAGCATCAGCGTCAGGGTGTAACCTTCAGGGATTTTAAAGTGCAGTGCAACACCAGCAATAATTAATCCAACCACGGTTCCGACAGAACGATTCACAATTCGCAGACGAGTCGCGCCATAACCATTTTGCGTCACCAGCAATACCGTCATTAGTATCCAATAGGATTTCGGCAGATGCAGCGCGGTGCCCATCAGGCTGGCAACGCTTAACATCACACTCAGTCGTCCTGCATTACGCAGTGCTGGCGATTTCAGGGAAAGATAGCTTTTCAGCGCCGGGAGTAACGGCATTCGTCGCTGTTTATCGGCCAGTAAGTCACGGGTATAGAGTGGTTTTTGCGTTCGCAGCACGCGGGCGATGCGGCTGAAATGCCAGTAGCAGAATTGCCCTACAGGGTTATCCGGATGCTGGCGGGCGATTTTTTCCAGTGCGCCAATTTGCTTATCCATCGTAAAACGCGTCGGCAGGCGATGGTAAAGAATGTCATCAGCCAGCACGCGCAGGCGAGTGGCGACGGTTTGCGCATTCCAGCGGATAACTTCCTCCGCATGGCTACGCTCGACCAGCTTTTGCACCTCTTCTGGCTGATGCAAACTGACCGAGATGTGTTCCTGTAAATCCAGCGCCTCCTGGAAAATGCGCAGCATCCGCTTGTAATCGGTATTATTTTGCGCGGAAAGCATATGCATTTGCTGATAGCACTGGGTAATTAAATCGACCGCTTTTTGCTGGCGTTCCAGCAGCGGTGGCAACGCTTTCTCAGGATCGGTGTGTTGGGTAAGCAGGCTGTATTTGGCTTCGCAATAATCTGCCAGTTCACGGTACAGCAGGCTAAGTGACTCGCGTAGCGGTTGTTCGCGCCAGAGCCAGAACCAAAACCAGTTAAACAGCCCATACCAGAGTGTACCCAACGCATATATGAGCAACGGTTCCCAGACGGGCATGTATCCCGCCAGACTTAAGGTAAAAATAGCTGCCAGCAGCGATGCGGGAAGTAATTTTGCGTGTAATGGCCCTAACTCGGCAGTAACGCCAAGTATCAACGTTAACCCTGTCAGCAGAAATGGCAGGGGGATATCTTTTTCCAGCAGCAGTTGTGTTAGCAAGCTGCACGTGGCAAACAGCGACGCACCAATAATTAAACGTTTGAAAAAGCGTTTATGGGGCGTATCAAGCCCCGCAATATTGCAACAGGCGGGGACGAGGGAAAAGAGCAGCCCAAGCCTTAATTCGCCAAGCAATAGACCAACGGCCACGGGCAAACATAGCACCAGCGTTTGTCGTAGTGCATAGTTGATATCAGGATGGTAAATCAGTCTGCGCCACATCGGGTTAAACAAAATGGCGCGCTACTCAGTAACGCGCCACTCCGACGGGATTAACGAGTGCCGTAAACGACGATGGTTTTACCGTGTGCGGAGATCAGGTTCTGATCTTCCAGCATCTTCAGAATGCGCCCCACGGTTTCACGAGAACAGCCGACAATCTGACCGATTTCCTGACGGGTAATTTTGATTTGCATACCGTCCGGGTGAGTCATGGCATCCGGTTGTTTTGCCAGGTTCAGCAGAGTCTGTGCAATGCGGCCTGTTACATCGAGGAATGCCAGGTTGCCCACTTTCTCTGAAGTGACTTGCAGGCGACGTGCCATCTGTGCGGAGAGACGCATCAGAATATCCGGGTTTACCTGAATTAATTGGCGGAATTTTTTGTAGGAAATTTCAGCCACTTCACAGGCGGTTTTCGCACGTACCCATGCGCTACGTTCCTGGCCTTCTTCAAACAGGCCCAATTCGCCAATAAAATCACCCTGATTCAGATAAGAGAGGATCATTTCTTTACCCTCCTCGTCTTTGATCAGCACTGCCACAGAGCCTTTAACGATGTAGTACAGCGTTTCCGCTTTTTCACCCTGGTGAATAAGCGTGCTCTTGGATGGGTACTTATGAATGTGGCAATGAGACAAGAACCATTCGAGAGTCGGGTCTGTTTGCGGTTTGCCAAGCACCATGCGCGGTTATCCTCTGTTATAAGCTTTCTCCAGAGCCAGAAAACGCCGCTGTCTCTGGATTGCCGAAATGTGCTTCCCGCTACCTGGGAAGGGGCTATCAACTGAACTGCACGGTAATGTGACGTCCTTTACATACATGCAGTACATCAATGTATTACTGTAGCATCCTGACTGTTTTAGCATAGCTTTCGCGTTGTGTCTCCTGGTGTCTCGCTTCAGCATGACCCAGGTCGCCTTCCGTTGCGCGATTTGGTCAGTACGCGTACTCTGTCAGGAAAATTGACGCAATGGAGTTTCGATTATGCAAGCGCGTGTGAAGTGGGTCGAAGGGTTAACCTTTCTGGGCGAATCCGCCTCTGGTCACCAGATTTTAATGGACGGCAACTCAGGCGATAAAGCGCCAAGTCCGATGGAAATGGTGTTGATGGCGGCGGGTGGTTGCAGCGCCATTGATGTGGTTTCTATCCTGCAAAAAGGGCGTCAGGATGTGGTCGATTGTGAAGTAAAATTGACCTCTGAACGCCGCGAAGAGGCACCACGCCTGTTTACGCACATTAATCTGCATTTTATCGTCACCGGTCGCGACCTGAAGGATGCAGCGGTTGCGCGTGCGGTTGATCTCTCAGCCGAGAAGTATTGCTCAGTCGCGTTGATGCTGGAAAAAGCGGTAAATATTACTCACTCGTATGAAGTGGTTGCCGCGTGATTTAACTATCCCGTTGTGAAGCCGGAGAGTATTTTATCCGGCTTAATAGCAGAGTTACTCGATTTTCTTCCCTTCCATCAGTCGTTGCACCAGCGGCAGCATAATTAACTCCATTGCCAGACCCATTTTGCCGCCCGGCACCACTAATGTATTGATGTGGGAAATGAACGAGCCTTGCAGCATCGCCAACAGCCAGGGGAAATCGATTCCTTCCAGATTTCGAAAATGGATTACCACAAAGCTTTCATCCAGCGATGGGATGCCTTTTGCGGCGAAGGGGTTTGAGGTGTCAACGGTGGGGACGCGCTGGAAGTTAATGTGGGTGCGAGAAAACTGCGGTGTGATGTAGTTGATATAGTCTTCCATTGAGCGAACTACCGAGTCCATCACCGCTTCTCGCGAGTGCCCGCGCTCGCTGGTGTCGCGGATGAGTTTTTGAATCCACTCCAGGTTAACGATAGGCACTACACCAACCAGTAAATCCACATGCTGCGCGACGTTATGTTGTGGTGTGACCACGCCGCCGTGCAAACCTTCATAAAACAGCACATCGGTGGGTTCTGGCAGCGCCTGCCACGGGGTAAACGTACCAGGCACCTGATTCCACGGTACGGCTTCGTCGTAGGTATGCAGATATTTGCGAGATTTCCCTTTGCCGCTCAGGCCGTATTCAATGAAGGTTTGTTCCAGCAGGCCGAAGTCGTTAGCTTCGGGGCCGAAGTAACTGATATGCCGCCCGGCGTCGCGCGCTTTGCGGATCGCCATGTCCATTTCCGGGCGGGTGTAACGGTGAAAACTGTCGCCTTCTACCTCGGCTGAGCGCAGATTTAACTGCGCGAAGATTTTTCGAAACGCGAGGCTGGTAGTGGTGGTTCCCGCGCCGCTGGATCCTGTTACCGCAATGACCGGATGTTTGGCAGACATAGTAACTCCATGACTTAGCTATCATTATTATCTCGTCCGCCGACGGTTGCAGGTTATTCGCGAAACTGACTGCGCGGCATGATATTGACCGTTTCGTGCAGCTCCGACCATACCAGCACCGCTTCTCCGCACTGTAGCTGGCGTTTGACGTCGGCGACTTTCTGTTCAAGTGTACGCTCATGTTCACCATAATCGGTGCCTTCGCGTAACACAAAGCTTTCAATTAAATTTTCCAGCGTTTCGGGGGAGATGTCTTGCCACGGAATCAACATGATTTCGCCTCCAGATACGTTGATAACCAGTCAGGAATGCGTGACTCCAGCCACATTTGCGGATGAAGTAATGTACCGCCAATAAAGCCAACATGACCGCCATGTTCCGTCAGTTGATACTCCACCTGTGGTGGGAGATTTTCCGGTTTCGGGATCACCTGATGATCCATAAACGGATCGTCTTTGGCGTGAATAATCAGCGTGGGTTTGGCGATCCGATTGAGCATCGGCATGGCGCTACACTGACGATAATAGTCGATAGCGTCGGCGTAGCCGTGAATTTTGGCGGTGATCAGATCGTCAAATTCGCGGATGCGGCGTACCGATTTCAACTGTGCGAGATTAATCGGCAGCGTTCCGGGGTAGGCCGCCAGTTTGCGCGCAGCATTGGCTTTTAACAAGTTCAGCAAGTAACGCTGATAAACGCGGGAGAAGCCTTTATCCATGTGATAACTACAGGCTTCCAGCATAAACGGTGCAGAGACAATCGCCGCCGCATCAATCGGGAGGTCATTGCCTTCTTTGGCCAGCAAACAGGCCAGCATATTACCGCCGAGCGAATAGCCGACGGCAGCCGTTGGCGCATGACCAAATTCGCGTTGCAGCCAGCGTAAAAACCAACTGGCATCTTCGGTTTCGCCCGAATGGTAAATGCGGTGCATCCGGTTTGGTTCACCGCTGCACCCGCGAAAATGCATCACCACGCCCAGCCAGCCGCGCTTTTGCGCTGCCTCAACCAGACCATGTGCATAAGGACTATTGAGGCTGCCTTCGAGACCGTGGAAGACCACCAGACGCGGTTTATGCTTCGCTTGTGTGGGGTCTTCACTCCACGCGAGATCGACAAAGTCGCCGTCGGGCAACTCCAGCCGCTGCCAGTGCGGGATGAATTTCACCTGACGACGAAACAGACGCGGCAGCATGGTTTGGAGATGACAATTGCTGAAACCGCGCATAGGGGTAAATTCAGCACTGCTGCTGAATACATTGGCATCGGTCGTCGTTATCTGCGCCATCAGTTGCTTTGGCCTTCCAGGAGCATCTGTTCCAGTTGCTCCTGGGCTTCCAGCCACGCCATTTCGCACTCTTCCAGGCCGGATTTGGCGCTGGCTTGCTGTTGCAGACAGGCGGTCAGCTCTGCTTTACGGCTCTGGTCATACAGCTCGCTGTCGCCAAGTTTCTCTTCCGCCTGCGCCAGTTGCGCGTTCAGCTTCTCCATCTCTTTTTCCAGACGGGCGATCTCTTTACGCAGCGGCTGGGTTTGCGCACGCAACTCTGCTTCCCGACGCTTCTGATCTTTACGTGCTTGGGCGCTGTTCGCGTTCTCTTTTGGCGCTTCGTCGGTCTGGTTTTCCTGCTTTTGTACGTCGCTCAACCACTGTTGATAATCTTCCAGATCGCCGTCGAACGGTTCGACTTTACGATCGTGAACCAGGTAGAGATCGTCAGTGGTGGAACGCAGCAAATGACGGTCGTGCGAGACGACAACCAGCGCGCCTTCAAACTCGATCAATGCTTCGGTGAGTGCCTGGCGCATGTCGAGGTCAAGGTGGTTGGTTGGTTCGTCGAGCAGCAGCAGATTCGGGCGCTGCCAGACAATTAAAGCCAGCACCAGGCGCGCTTTTTCGCCACCGGAGAAGCGGCGCGTTTCTTCCGTCACTTTATCGCCCTGGAAACCAAAACCGCCGAGATAGTCACGCAGTTTTTGCTCCAGTTCCTGCGGTGCTAAACGCGCCAGATGCTGAATAGGCGATTCGTCAGCGCGCAGGTATTCCAGTTGATGCTGGGCGAAGTAGCCGAGTTTGATCCCTTTCGCCAGGCCAATTTCTCCGCTGACTGGCGCAAGTTCACCGGCTAACAGTTTGATTAATGTCGATTTACCCGCGCCGTTTCGGCCTAACAGACCAATGCGCGAACCCGGCACCAGATTCAGTTTTATCGAGTCGAGAATAATGCGATCGCCATAGCCCGCACTGACTTTTTCCATCTTCAACAACGGATTAGGCAGGCTTTCCGGCGCGCGGAAGCTAAAGCGGAACGGGTTATCGACGTGCGCGGGGGCAATCAGCTCCATGCGCTCAAGCATCTTAATGCGGCTCTGTGCCTGCTTCGCTTTAGTGGCTTTGGCACGGAAACGGTCGATATAGCTTTGCAGATGCGCTACACGTTCTTGTTGGCTTTCATACATCGCCTGTTGCTGCGCCAGGCGGGTGGCGCGCTGCACTTCAAACGAGCTGTAGTTACCTGTGTACTCGAACATGCTTTGCTGTTCGATATGAATAATTTTATCGACGATCGGATCGAGGAAGTCGCGGTCGTGAGAGATCAGGATCAGCGTGCCCTGATAGCTCTTCAACCATTTTTCCAGCCAGATAACGGCATCGAGATCGAGGTGGTTAGTCGGTTCGTCGAGCAGCAGCAAATCTGAACGGCAAATCAGCGCCTGGGCGAGGTTAAGACGCATACGCCAGCCACCGGAGAAATCACTCACCGGGCGCTCCAGTTGTTCGTTGCTGAAACCGAGGCCGTGCAGCAGGCTGGCGGCGCGGGAGCGAATACTCCACGCGTCGATAGCATCCAGCTTGCCATGAATGGTGGCGATGGCGTGCCCGTCGTTACGTTCGTTGGCGTCGTGCAACTGCGCTTCCAGTTGGCGATATTCGCGGTCGCCATCAATGACATATTCCAGCGCAGGTTGCGGTAGCGCCGGCGTTTCCTGATTCACCCACGCCAGTTGCCAGTTACCAGGAAAGGTGTAGCTGCCGCCGTCGGCGCTGATTTCATTTTTCAGCAATGCCAGCAGGGTAGATTTACCACAGCCGTTTTTACCCACCAGGCCGACTTTCTGCCCTGGGTTGATGGTGGCGGTGGCATTATCCAGCAGGACGCGCACGCCGCGACGAATTTGTAACGAGGAGAAAACAATCATAAGGCGCCGTATGTTCAGACTATGTTAACTTATCATTATGATAATGTAATGTATGGGCGAGCTGCCGCACCGGGCGCAATGGTAGCCCAAAACAGCGACTATACACAAAAACCATACCGGGAGGGGGATGATGTCTCAGCCAGCGAAAGTTTTGCTGCTGTATGCCCATCCGGAATCTCAGGACTCGGTGGCAAACCGGGTACTGCTTAAACCGGCCACGCAGCTCAGCAATGTTACCGTGCACGACCTTTACGCGCACTATCCCGATTTTTTTATTGATATCCCCCGTGAGCAGGCATTACTGCGCGAGCACGAGGTGATTGTCTTTCAGCATCCTCTTTATACCTATAGCTGCCCGGCGCTACTGAAAGAGTGGCTGGACCGGGTATTAAGCCGTGGTTTTGCCAGCGGGCCGGGGGGAAACCAACTGGCGGGAAAGTACTGGCGTAGCGTGATCACCACTGGCGAGCCGGAAAGTGCTTACCGTTATGACGCGTTGAATCGCTACCCGATGAGCGATGTTCTGCGCCCCTTTGAACTGGCGGCGGGCATGTGCCGGATGCATTGGTTAAGCCCCATTATTATTTACTGGGCGAGACGGCAAAGCGCACAGGAGCTGGCGAGTCACGCCAGAGCCTACGGCGACTGGCTGGCAAATCCACTGCCCCCAGGAGGCCGCTGATGGAAGGTTCCGATTTTTTACTCGCGGGAGTGCTGTTTCTCTTCGCGGCGGTGGCTGCGGTGCCGCTGGCATCGCGGCTGGGTATTGGCGCTGTGTTGGGATATTTGCTGGCAGGGATTGCGATTGGCCCATGGGGGCTTGGGTTTATTAGCGACGTCGATGAGATCCTCCACTTTTCGGAACTCGGCGTGGTGTTCCTGATGTTTATCATTGGGCTGGAGTTGAATCCCTCCAAGCTTTGGCAATTGCGACGCTCGATTTTTGGCGTAGGCGCGGCACAGGTACTGTTAAGCGCGGCGTTGCTGGCGGGATTATTGATGCTGACGGATTTCGCCTGGCAGGCGGCGGTGGTGGGTGGCATTGGCCTTGCGATGTCCTCAACCGCAATGGCACTGCAACTGATGCGTGAGAAAGGGATGAATCGCAGCGAATCTGGCCAGTTAGGTTTCTCGGTACTGCTGTTTCAGGATCTGGCGGTGATCCCGGCACTGGCGTTAGTGCCGTTGTTGGCGGGGTCGGCAGACGAACATTTCGACTGGATGAAGATCGGCATGAAGGTGCTGGCGTTTGTCGGCATGCTGATTGGCGGGCGCTATTTACTGCGTCCGGTATTCCGTTTTATTGCAGCTTCTGGCGTGCGGGAAGTGTTCACCGCCGCGACGCTGCTGCTGGTGTTGGGTTCCGCATTGTTTATGGATGCGCTGGGGCTGTCGATGGCGCTCGGTACGTTTATTGCGGGCGTGCTGCTGGCGGAAAGTGAATATCGCCATGAACTGGAAACGGCTATCGATCCCTTCAAAGGCTTGCTGCTCGGTTTGTTCTTTATCTCTGTCGGCATGTCGCTCAACCTCGGGGTGCTTTATACCCATCTGTTGTGGGTAGTGATAAGCGTGGTTGTGCTGGTGGCGGTGAAAATTCTCGTGCTGTATCTGCTGGCGCGATTGTATGGCGTGCGTAGCTCAGAGCGGATGCAGTTTGCTGGCGTGTTGAGTCAGGGCGGTGAGTTTGCCTTTGTCCTCTTTTCTACCGCTTCTTCACAACGCTTATTCCAGGGCGACCAGATGGCGCTGTTACTGGTGACGGTCACGCTTTCCATGATGACCACGCCGCTGCTGATGAAGCTGGTGGATAAATGGCTATCCCGCCAGTTTAACGGAACGGAAGAAGAAGATGAAAAACCGTGGGTCAACGATGATAAACCGCAGGTCATTGTCGTGGGCTTTGGGCGTTTTGGTCAGGTGATTGGTCGTTTGTTGATGGCGAATAAAATGCGCATTACCGTGCTGGAGCGGGACATCAGCGCCGTGAACCTGATGCGCAAATATGGCTACAAAGTTTATTACGGCGACGCTACGCAGGTAGATCTTTTACGTTCTGCGGGTGCAGAGGCCGCTGAGTCTATCGTCATTACCTGTAACGAGCCGGAAGACACCATGAAGCTGGTGGAAATATGCCAGCAGCACTTCCCGCATTTGCATATTCTTGCGCGAGCGCGCGGACGTGTCGAAGCACATGAGTTATTACAAGCCGGGGTGACACAGTTTTCCCGTGAAACATTCTCCAGTGCGTTAGAGCTGGGGCGCAAGACGTTAGTGTCGCTAGGTATGCATCCACACCAGGCGCAGCGGGCGCAACTGCATTTTCGTCGCCTGGATATGCGAATGCTGCGGGAACTTATCCCGATGCACGCTGATACCGTACAAATTTCTCGCGCCAGGGAAGCCCGACGCGAACTGGAAGAGATTTTCCAGCGTGAAATGCAACAAGAACGACGCCAAATGGATGGCTGGGATGAATTTGAGTAGAGGGTGAAGATGGCAATCCGAAAACGTTTTATTGCTGGCGCGAAATGCCCGGCCTGTCAGGCACAGGATTCAATGGCGATGTGGCGCGAAAATAATATTGATATTGTTGAATGTGTTAAGTGCGGACATCAGATGCGTGAAGCCGATAAAGAAGCCCGCGATCACGTTCGCAAAGATGAGCAAGTGATTGGGATTTTTCATCCGGACTAGCGATATGCGCCGAGTTTTTTTAAGCTAGTGAGTACACGGCAGCAGAATTCCGATACAATCTGCGCCACTATTCTTCCCATGCTCAGGAGATATCATGAAAGTAGCAAAAGACCTGGTGGTCAGCCTGGCCTATCAGGTACGTACAGAAGACGGTGTGTTGGTTGATGAGTCTCCGGTGAGTGCGCCGCTGGACTACCTGCATGGTCACGGTTCCCTGATCTCTGGCCTGGAAACGGCGCTGGAAGGTCATGAAGTTGGCGACAAATTTGATGTAGCTGTTGGCGCGAACGACGCTTACGGCCAGTACGACGAAAACCTGGTGCAGCGCGTTCCTAAAGACGTATTTATGGGCGTTGATGAACTGCAGGTAGGTATGCGTTTCCTGGCTGAAACCGACCAGGGCCCGGTGCCGGTTGAGATCACTGCTGTTGAAGACGATCACGTCGTGGTTGATGGTAACCACATGCTGGCGGGTCAGAACCTGAAATTCAACGTTGAAGTTGTGGCGATTCGCGAAGCGACTGAAGAAGAACTGGCTCATGGTCACGTTCATGGCGCGCACGATCATCACCACGATCACGACGGTTGCTGCGGCGGTCATGGTCACGATCACGGTCATGAACACGGTGGCGAAGGCTGCTGTGGTGGTAAAGGTAACGGCGGTTGCGGTTGCCACTAATACCGTAACGGTATCAAAAAAGCGGGAATTACCCGCTTTTTTTTCGCCTCAGTAATGTGGCGGTGGCGTTTCTTCAGCCTGCGACGCGATGTTCGACGGCTGGCTGGCTTTTAACTTCTCAGTAAGCAGACGCAGATGATCGCGCAGTTTTGCCATCTCCATTTCATGAGCGGTCACCGTGACGTTCAGTTCTTCAATGGTGATTTCCTGAAAAGCCAGTCGGCTCTCCAGCTCTGCCAGGCGTGCTTCCATCGATAAATCCTGCATGGTTCACCTCTTTGGTCGAATGATCGCTGCGGATTCTACTTAACTTTGCTGCCAGAGACAGCACTCATTTCGCGACATCGAAACTAATTTAAACAAAAAGAGTCTGAAAATAGATGATAATAGGGCGTGTCTGTATGTAGATTTATCCGACAACGCTTTATAGTACCCTTCTGATAATAGTTAACCCTGGGGTGAGATGCCCCGAGCCTGGAGATATGGATGAAATCACTGTTTAAAGTAACGCTGCTGGCGACCACAATGGCCGTTGCCCTGCATACACCAATTACTTTTGCTGCCGAAGCGGCGAAACCTGCCACAACTGCTGACAGCAAAGCAGCGTTCAAAAATGACGATCAGAAATCAGCTTACGCACTGGGTGCTTCGCTGGGTCGTTACATGGAAAATTCTCTGCAAGAACAAGAAAAGTTGGGCATTAAGCTGGATAAAGATCAGCTGATCGCCGGTGTCCAGGATGCGTTTGCCGATAAGAGCAAACTTTCCGATCAAGAGATCGAACAGACTCTGCAAGCATTCGAAGCTCGCGTGAAGTCTTCTGCTCAGGCGAAGATGGAAAAAGACGCGGCTGATAACGAAGCTAAAGGCAAAGAGTACCGCGAGAAATTTGCTAAAGAGAAAGGTGTGAAAACCTCTTCGACTGGCCTGGTTTATCAGGTAGTAGAAGCCGGTAAAGGCGAAGCACCGAAAGACAGCGATACTGTTGTAGTGAACTACAAGGGTACGCTGATCGACGGTAAAGAGTTCGATAACTCTTACACCCGTGGTGAACCGCTCTCTTTCCGTCTGGACGGCGTTATCCCAGGCTGGACCGAAGGCCTGAAGAACATCAAGAAAGGTGGCAAGATCAAATTGGTTATTCCACCAGAGTTGGCTTACGGTAAAGCGGGTGTTCCGGGGATCCCACCAAACTCTACTCTGGTATTTGACGTAGAGTTGCTGGATGTGAAACCAGCGCCGAAGGCTGATGCGAAGCCAGAAGCCGATGCGAAAGCCGCAGATTCTGCTAAAAAATAAGCATTAAGAACCGCCGCCTGACCAGGCGGCGGTTTTTTTTATTACAGGCCGGATATAATTAGTGCTGGAAAGCGGAACCTCCGCTGTATTAATTTAGTTACCCGCATCATTAATGAGCCTGCCCTGAAAAGTTAACGACAGGCTCCTGAAAAGGAGTGTTTTTTTTCATGTCCAGGTCGCTTTTAACCAATGAAACCAGTGAGTTGGATTTACTGGATCAACGTCCTTTCGACCAGACCGATTTTGATATTCTGAAATCCTACGAAGCTGTGGTGGACGGGTTAGCGATGCTCATTGGCTCCCACTGTGAAATCGTTTTGCACTCTTTGCAGGATTTGAAATGTTCAGCCATTCGTATTGCCAACGGTGAACATACAGGCCGGAAGATTGGTTCGCCGATTACCGATCTGGCGCTGCGTATGCTGCACGATATGACGGGGGCGGATAGCAGCGTTTCTAAATGCTATTTTACTCGCGCCAAAAGCGGTGTATTAATGAAGTCCCTGACTATCGCCATTCGTAACCGCGAACAGCGTGTAATTGGTCTGCTGTGCATCAATATGAATCTTGATGTTCCCTTCTCGCAGATCATGAGTACCTTTGTGCCGCCAGAAACCCCGGATGTCGGTTCAAGCGTCAACTTTGCGTCTTCTGTCGAAGATCTGGTTACCCAAACGCTGGAGTTCACCATCGAAGAAGTGAATGCCGATCGCAATGTTGCCAATAACGCCAAAAATCGTCAGATCGTGCTGAATCTCTACGAGAAAGGGATCTTCGATATTAAAGACGCGATCAACCAGGTTGCAGATCGTCTGAACATCTCCAAGCACACTGTTTATCTCTATATCCGTCAGTTCAAGAGCGGTGATTTCCAGGGGCAAGAGAAGTGATGCGTTTTGCCATCGTGGTAACCGGGCCAGCATACGGTACGCAACAGGCGAGTAGTGCTTTTCAGTTTGCGCAGGCGCTGATAGCAGAAGGCCATGAGTTAAGCAGCGTCTTTTTCTATCGTGAAGGGGTCTATAACGCTAACCAATTGACCTCACCGGCAAGCGATGAATTTGACCTTGTGCGTGGCTGGCAACAACTGAATACACAACATGGTGTGGCGCTGAACATTTGCGTGGCGGCAGCATTACGTCGCGGTATCGTCGATGAAACTGAAGCTGGAAGACTCGGTCTGGAATCTGCAAATCTCCAGCCGGGCTTTACCTTAAGTGGTCTTGGCGCTCTGGCTGAAGCCTCGCTGACTTGCGACAGGGTGGTACAGTTCTGATGAAACGAATTGCGTTTGTTTTTTCTACTGCACCTCATGGTACAGCTGCTGGCCGTGAAGGATTAGATGCTTTATTGGCGACTTCCGCATTAACTGACGAGCTCGCCGTCTTCTTTATTGCCGATGGCGTTTTTCAGCTTCTGCCTGGGCAAAAGCCCGATGCGGTGCTGGCGCGTGATTATATCGCAACCTTTAAACTGCTGGGGCTGTATGATATTGAACAGTGCTGGGTTTGTGCGGTGTCACTACGTGAACGTGGGTTAGATCCGCAGATCCCCTTTGTTGTCGACGTCACTCCGCTCGAAGCAGAAGCATTACGTCGGGAACTCGGCAACTACGATGTTATTTTGAGATTTTGAGGCTTACATGCTGCATACATTACATCGCTCACCCTGGCTGACGGATTTTCCTGCGCTGCTGCGTCTGCTCAGCGAGGGGGATGAACTGCTGTTATTGCAGGATGGCGTAACTGCCGCAGCTGATGGTAACCGCTACCTTGAAAGTTTGCGTAATGCCCCCATTAAGGTCTATGCCCTGAACGAAGACCTCATCGCTCGTGGTTTGGTTGGTCGAATTTCGAACGATATCACTCCCATTGACTATACTGATTTCGTCAGACTTACGGTTAAGCACACCAGCCAGGTCGCCTGGTAACGGTGGGATCGTTGTATATTTCTTGACACCTTTTCGGCATCGCCCTAAAATTCGGCGTCCTCATATTGTGTGAGGACGTTTTATTACGTGTTTACGAAGCAAAAGCTAAAACCAGGAGCTATTTAATGGCAACAGTTAACCAGCTGGTACGCAAACCACGTGCTCGCAAAGTTGCGAAAAGCAACGTGCCTGCGCTGGAAGCATGCCCGCAAAAACGTGGCGTATGTACTCGTGTATATACTACCACTCCTAAAAAACCGAACTCCGCACTGCGTAAAGTATGCCGTGTTCGTCTGACTAACGGTTTCGAAGTGACTTCCTACATCGGTGGTGAAGGTCACAACCTGCAGGAGCACTCCGTGATCCTGATCCGTGGCGGTCGTGTTAAAGACCTCCCGGGTGTTCGTTACCACACCGTACGTGGTGCGCTTGACTGCTCCGGCGTTAAAGACCGTAAGCAGGCTCGTTCCAAGTATGGCGTGAAGCGTCCTAAGGCTTAATGGTTCTCCGTTAAGTAAGGCCAAACGTTTTAACTTAAATGTCAAACTAAACTCGTAGAGTTTTGGACAATCCTGAATTAACAACGGAGTATTTCCATGCCACGTCGTCGCGTCATTGGTCAGCGTAAAATTCTGCCGGATCCGAAGTTCGGATCAGAACTGCTGGCTAAATTTGTAAATATCCTGATGGTAGATGGTAAAAAATCTACTGCCGAATCTATCGTATACAGCGCGCTGGAGACCCTGGCTCAGCGTTCTGGTAAATCTGAACTGGAAGCATTCGAAGTAGCTCTCGAAAACGTGCGCCCGACTGTCGAAGTTAAGTCTCGCCGCGTTGGTGGTTCTACTTATCAGGTACCAGTTGAAGTCCGTCCGGTTCGTCGTAATGCTCTGGCAATGCGTTGGATCGTTGAAGCTGCTCGTAAACGCGGTGATAAATCCATGGCTCTGCGCCTGGCGAACGAACTTTCCGATGCTGCAGAAAACAAAGGTACTGCAGTTAAGAAACGTGAAGACGTTCACCGTATGGCCGAAGCCAACAAGGCGTTCGCACACTACCGTTGGTAATCCCTTCGGAGTTTTAGTCACCAGGCGGGCGCTTCCAGTAAGCAGCCCGCTTTGGGCTACTTAAATTGAACGCCTAAAAGATAAACGAGGAAACAAATGGCTCGTACAACACCCATCGCACGCTACCGTAACATCGGTATCAGTGCGCACATCGACGCCGGTAAAACCACTACTACCGAACGTATTCTGTTCTACACCGGTGTAAACCATAAAATCGGTGAAGTTCATGACGGCGCTGCAACCATGGACTGGATGGAGCAGGAGCAGGAACGTGGTATTACCATCACTTCCGCTGCGACTACTGCATTCTGGTCTGGTATGGCTAAGCAGTATGAGCCGCATCGCATCAACATCATCGACACCCCGGGGCACGTTGACTTCACAATCGAAGTAGAACGTTCCATGCGTGTTCTCGATGGTGCGGTAATGGTTTACTGCGCAGTTGGTGGTGTTCAGCCGCAGTCTGAAACCGTATGGCGTCAGGCAAACAAATATAAAGTTCCGCGCATTGCGTTCGTTAACAAAATGGACCGCATGGGTGCGAACTTCCTGAAAGTTGTTAACCAGATCAAAACCCGTCTGGGCGCGAACCCGGTTCCGCTGCAGCTGGCGATTGGTGCTGAAGAACATTTCACCGGTGTTGTTGACCTGGTGAAAATGAAAGCTATCAACTGGAACGACGCTGACCAGGGCGTAACCTTCGAATACGAAGATATCCCGGCAGACATGGTTGAACTGGCTAACGAATGGCACCAGAACCTGATCGAATCCGCAGCTGAAGCTTCTGAAGAGCTGATGGAAAAATACCTGGGTGGTGAAGAACTGACTGAAGCAGAAATCAAAGGTGCTCTGCGTCAGCGCGTTCTGAACAACGAAATCATCCTGGTAACCTGTGGTTCCGCGTTCAAGAACAAAGGTGTTCAGGCGATGCTGGATGCGGTAATTGATTACCTGCCATCCCCGGTTGACGTACCTGCGATCAACGGTATCCTGGACGACGGTAAAGACACTCCGGCTGAGCGTCACGCAAGTGATGACGAGCCGTTCTCTGCACTGGCGTTCAAAATCGCTACCGACCCGTTTGTTGGTAACCTGACCTTCTTCCGTGTGTACTCCGGTGTGGTTAACTCTGGTGATACCGTACTGAACTCCGTGAAAGCTGCACGTGAGCGTTTCGGTCGTATCGTTCAGATGCACGCTAACAAACGTGAAGAGATCAAAGAAGTTCGCGCGGGCGACATCGCTGCTGCAATCGGTCTGAAAGACGTAACTACGGGTGACACCCTGTGTGACCCGGATGCGCCGATCATTCTGGAACGTATGGAATTCCCTGAGCCGGTAATCTCCATCGCAGTTGAACCGAAAACCAAAGCTGACCAGGAAAAAATGGGTCTGGCTCTGGGCCGTCTGGCTAAAGAAGACCCGTCTTTCCGTGTATGGACTGACGAAGAATCTAACCAGACCATCATCGCGGGTATGGGTGAGCTGCACCTCGACATCATCGTTGACCGTATGAAGCGTGAATTCAACGTTGAAGCGAACGTAGGTAAACCGCAGGTTGCTTACCGTGAAACTATCCGCCAGAAAGTTACCGATGTTGAAGGTAAACACGCGAAACAGTCTGGTGGTCGTGGTCAGTATGGTCATGTTGTTATCGACATGTACCCGCTGGAGCCGGGTTCTAACCCGAAAGGCTACGAGTTCATCAACGACATTAAAGGTGGTGTAATCCCTGGCGAATACATCCCGGCCGTTGATAAAGGTATCCAGGAACAGCTGAAAGCAGGTCCGCTGGCAGGCTACCCGGTAGTAGACATGGGTATTCGTCTGCACTTCGGTTCTTACCATGACGTTGACTCCTCTGAACTGGCGTTTAAACTGGCTGCTTCTATCGCCTTTAAAGAAGGCTTTAAGAAAGCGAAACCAGTTCTGCTTGAGCCGATCATGAAGGTTGAAGTAGAAACTCCGGAAGAGAACACCGGTGACGTTATCGGTGACTTGAGCCGTCGTCGTGGTATGCTCAAAGGTCAGGAATCTGAAGTTACTGGCGTTAAGATCCACGCTGAAGTACCGCTGTCTGAAATGTTCGGATATGCAACTCAGCTGCGTTCTCTGACCAAAGGTCGCGCATCATACACTATGGAATTCCTGAAGTATGATGAAGCGCCGAGTAACGTTGCTCAGGCCGTAATTGAAGCCCGTGGTAAATAAGCCTCAGGGTTAATACCAAAGTCCCGTGCTCTCTCCTGAAGGGGAGAGCACTATAGTAAGGAATATAGCCGTGTCTAAAGAAAAATTTGAACGTACAAAACCGCACGTTAACGTTGGTACTATCGGCCACGTTGACCACGGTAAAACTACTCTGACCGCTGCAATCACCACCGTACTGGCTAAAACCTACGGCGGTGCTGCTCGTGCATTCGACCAGATCGATAACGCGCCGGAAGAAAAAGCTCGTGGTATCACCATCAACACTTCTCACGTTGAATACGACACCCCGACCCGTCACTACGCACACGTAGACTGCCCGGGGCACGCCGACTATGTTAAAAACATGATCACCGGTGCTGCGCAGATGGACGGCGCGATCCTGGTTGTTGCTGCGACTGACGGCCCGATGCCGCAGACTCGTGAGCACATCCTGCTGGGTCGTCAGGTAGGCGTTCCGTACATCATCGTGTTCCTGAACAAATGCGACATGGTTGATGACGAAGAGCTGCTGGAACTGGTTGAAATGGAAGTTCGTGAACTTCTGTCTCAGTACGACTTCCCGGGCGACGACACTCCGATCGTTCGTGGTTCTGCTCTGAAAGCGCTGGAAGGCGACGCAGAGTGGGAAGCGAAAATCCTGGAACTGGCTGGCTTCCTGGATTCTTACATTCCGGAACCAGAGCGTGCGATTGACAAGCCGTTCCTGCTGCCGATCGAAGACGTATTCTCCATCTCCGGTCGTGGTACTGTTGTTACCGGTCGTGTAGAACGCGGTATCATCAAAGTTGGTGAAGAAGTTGAAATCGTTGGTATCAAAGAGACTCAGAAGTCTACCTGTACTGGCGTTGAAATGTTCCGCAAACTGCTGGACGAAGGCCGTGCTGGTGAGAACGTAGGTGTTCTGCTGCGTGGTATCAAACGTGAAGAAATCGAACGTGGTCAGGTACTGGCTAAGCCGGGCACCATCAAGCCGCACACCAAGTTCGAATCTGAAGTGTATATTCTGTCCAAAGATGAAGGCGGCCGTCATACTCCGTTCTTCAAAGGCTACCGTCCGCAGTTCTACTTCCGTACTACTGACGTGACTGGTACTATCGAACTGCCGGAAGGCGTAGAGATGGTAATGCCGGGCGACAACATCAAAATGGTTGTTACCCTGATCCACCCGATCGCGATGGACGACGGTCTGCGTTTCGCAATCCGTGAAGGCGGCCGTACCGTTGGCGCGGGCGTTGTAGCTAAAGTTCTGAGCTAATTACTCGTTAATTAGTTTTGAATTGAAAAGGGCGCTTCGGCGCCCTTTTTGCATATGAAAGCTGGGACGCGAATATTCGTAATTTTATCTGTGCTAAATATCGAATTCATAAATATTACCAGATGCACATATTTTTAATGCAAATATATTAAATTCAATAAAACTTTATTTATTCAGGCTTTTTTCTGATTTTTATTTCTTTGTTTTATTCTATGTTGAAGCGTTCCATTAAAAAGTAAATAATTTCATTGAAGGACTTAATGTCTTGAAGTATTTTTTAATACGTCAAAAGGGATAATAATGAAATTAAATATATTTACCAAATCAATGATTGGTATGGGGTTGATTTGCTCCTCTTTACCAGCATTTGCTTTGGAAGCATGGAATAACCAACAAGGTGGAAGTAAATATCAGGTTATTTTCGATGGTAAGGTTTATGAAAATGCCTGGTGGGTTTCTTCTACAAATTGCCCCGGTAAAGCGAAAGCAAATGATGCAACTAACCCGTGGCGTTTAAAGCGTACGGCAACGGCTGCTGAAATTAGCCAGTTTGGCAATACGCTTTCCTGCGAAAAGAGCAGTAGCTCATCTTCTTCAACTTCAAATACGCCTGCATCCAATACGCCAACTAATGGTGGTTCAACTACACCAGCACAAGGTACTGTTCCATCAAATTCATCTGTAGTTGCCTGGAATAAACAGCAGGGCGGTCAGACCTGGTATGTCGTCTTTAATGGCGCGGTATATAAAAATGCCTGGTGGGTAGCTTCTTCTAACTGTCCGGGCGATGCGAAAGGCAATGATGCCAGCAATCCATGGCGTTATGTCCGTGCCGCTACGGCAACGGAAATCACGCAAACCAGTAATCCACAGTCCTGTACTTCAGCACCACAGCCTGCACCGGATGTGAAACCAGCACCGGACGTTAAACCGGCTCCTGATGTTCAGCCAGCCCCAGCTGATAAGCCAAACGACAACTATGCTGTCGTAGCCTGGAAAGGTCAGGAAGGTTCGTCTACATGGTACGTTATCTACAACGGCGGCATTTATAAGAACGCCTGGTGGGTAGGCGCGGCAAATTGCCCAGGCGATGCGAAAGAAAACGACGCCAGCAATCCATGGCGCTATGTTCGTGCGGCAACGGCAACAGAAATCACTCAGTATGGCAATCCAGGCTCCTGCTCTGTTAAGCCGGACAATGGTGGTGCTGTGACTCCGGTTGATCCAGCGCCGGTAACACCAGATACTCCAGTTACTCCAACTCCGGATAATAACGAGCCATCAACACCAGCGGATAGCAGTAACGATTACTCATTACAGGCATGGAGTGGTCAGGAAGGTAGCGAAATTTACCATGTTATCTTCAATGGTAATGTCTATCAGAATGCCTGGTGGGTTGGTTCTAAAGATTGCCCGCGTGGCACCAGCGCTGAGAACTCCAATAACCCATGGCGTCTCGTGCGTACAGCTACCGCTGCGGAAATGAGTCAGTACGGTAACCCGACTACCTGTGAAATTGATAACGGCGGCGTTATCGTTGCAGATGGCTTCCAGGCCAGTAAAGCGTACAGTGCGAACAGCATCGTAGATTATAATGATGCGCATTATAAAACGTCAGTGGATCAGGACGCGTGGGGCTTTGTTCCTGGCGGCGATAACCCGTGGAAGAAATACGAATCGGCAAAAGCGTGGTCTGCATCGACAGTCTACGTGAAAGGCGATCGTGTGGTGGTTGATGGTCAGGCATATGAAGCCTTGTTCTGGACACAAAATGATAACCCTGCGCTGGTTGCGAACCAGAACGCCACCGGTAGCAATAGCCGCCCGTGGAAGCCATTGGGTAAAGCACAGAGCTATAGCAGCGACGAGCTGAAAAATGCGCCAGAGTTTAATCCAGCGACGCTTTATGCCAGCGATACGCTGATTCGCTTCAATGGCGTGAACTATATTTCTCAAAGTAAAGTGCAGAAGGTTTCACCATCTGACAGCAACCCGTGGCGTGTCTTTGTTGACTGGACCGGAACCAAAGAGCGCGTAGGTACGCCGAAGAAAGCGTGGCCGAAACACGTATATGCACCGTATGTCGACTTTACGCTGAATACAATCCCGGATCTGGCTGCGCTGGCTAAGAATCATAACGTCAACCACTTCACGCTGGCGTTTGTGGTGAGTAAAGATGCGAACACCTGTCTGCCGACATGGGGTACTGCTTACGGTATGCAGAATTACGCTCAGTACAGCAAAATTAAAGCTCTGCGTGAAGCAGGCGGCGATGTGATGCTGTCTATCGGTGGTGCTAATAACGCTCCGCTGGCGGCTTCCTGTAAGAACGTTGACGATCTGATGCAGCATTATTATGACATCGTTGATAACCTGAATCTCAGAGTCCTGGACTTCGATATCGAAGGCACCTGGGTTGCGGATCAGGCATCTATTGAACGTCGTAACCTTGCCGTGAAGAAGGTGCAGGATAAATGGAAGTCAGAAGGCAAAGATATTGCTATCTGGTACACCTTGCCAATTCTGCCGACTGGCTTGACGCCGGAAGGGATGAACGTCCTGAGCGATGCCAAAGCGAAAGGTGTTGAGCTGGCGGGTGTGAACGTGATGACGATGGACTACGGTAACGCAATTTGTCAGTCTGCAAATACCGAAGGCCAGAACATCCACGGTAAGTGTGCAACGTCGGCGATTGCCAACCTGCATTCACAATTGAAAGGCCTCCATCCCAACAAGAGCGATGCAGAAATTGACGCCATGATGGGCACCACGCCGATGGTTGGCGTGAACGACGTTCAGGGTGAAGTTTTCTATCTCTCTGATGCTCGTCTGGTCATGCAGGATGCGCAAACTCGCAACCTCGGCATGGTGGGTATCTGGTCAATCGCGCGTGATCTGCCGGGCGGCACTAACCTGTCTCCGGAATTCCACGGTCTGACTAAAGAACAAGCTCCGAAGTACGCATTCAGTGCGATCTTCGCGCCGTTTACTAAGCAGTAAATTTGCTGGCGATACTTTCTGGTATCGCCGCATTTTTTGTCAATGGGCTACATTTTTGTAGCCCATTATTTTTATTCATATTTCTATTTTTTGATTAAAAAAGAGTCTTTTCGTAATTGAAATAAGAACTATTTTCATTTATTTTTGAAGAAAGTATACGGGAGTCTCTATGTACGTTTGTCTTTGTAATGGTATCAGTGATAAAAAAATTCGTCAGGCTGTGCGCCAGTTTTCTCCCCACTCGTTCCAGCAATTAAAAAAATTTATTCCGGTTGGAAACCAGTGCGGTAAATGTGTCAGAGCCGCACGTGAGGTGATGGAGGATGAATTAATGCAGCTGCCGGAGTTTAAGGAGTCCGCATAAAACGGAGTGTGTTTTTTGACTTACTCGTAAGCCGTTCTACGCTTCAAAGAGTGGAAGCGAAGGAGTCAAAAAATGAAAGGTGATACTAAAGTTATAAATTATCTCAACAAACTGTTGGGAAATGAGCTTGTCGCAATCAATCAATACTTTCTCCATGCCCGGATGTTTAAAAACTGGGGGCTCAAACGTCTCAATGATGTGGAGTACCATGAATCCATTGATGAGATGAAACACGCCGATCGTTATATAGAGCGCATTCTTTTTCTGGAAGGTCTTCCAAATTTACAGGATCTGGGAAAACTAAACATTGGTGAAGATGTTGAGGAAATGCTGCGTTCTGATCTGGCACTTGAGCTGGGTGGCGCGAAGAATTTGCGTGAGGCAATTGGTTATGCCGATAGCGTTCATGATTACGTCAGCCGCGATATGATGATAGAAATTCTGCGTGATGAAGAAGGCCATATTGACTGGCTGGAAACGGAACTTGATTTGATTCAGAAAATGGGCCTGCAAAATTATTTGCAAGCACAGATTCGCGAAGAAGGCTAAGCCATGTCGGGAGGGACATTCCTCCCGGTTAATAAGAGATCCAGACCAGATACGTCAGGTTTATCATACTACCGAGCGCAAGCCACGGGCCGAATGCAATTGTGGTGATGGTCTGACGCTGCCACAGTTGTGATGCGATGGCGTAAAAAATGCCTCCCAGCGAGGCAATAAGTAATATCATTGGTAGCGTTTGCCAACCACACCACGCCCCTGCTGCGGCCAGTAGCTTGAAATCACCGTAACCTAATCCCTCTTTGTGGCATACAAACCACACCCCCCAGAAAACACACCACAGTACCCCATATCCAGCTACCGCGCCGTAAATCGCATCATGTAAATCAACTAATCCAGACTGCGCATTAAATAACAAGCCAAGCCAGAGCAGTGGCAAGGTGAGTTTGTCGGGCAGGAGCTGGGTACGAAAATCAATAACACTGAGCGTGAGTGCGAAGCAGAAGTAGAGAAAGAGTGCGCCAGTCACGATCGGCATGAAAGGTGCCAGGGCGCAGGCGATTGCCGCAACCACGCAAAGTGCCATAGGCAACGTGTCATGCCAGACATATTTTTTTTGCCTGAAATGAACCAAAACCTGGCGAAAAGTTAACGCCGTTTTATCCTCCAAAGGCGAGAGGTGATAGGCCACGGCATTCACCAGGTAACCAGCAATAAAGCCAGCCAGAATGAAGAGCGGCAGTAGCATTGTCATTATTGTTGCCCTCTGAAGGATAAATGCCTGAGGGTGATCTCTTCGTTTCCGGCAAGGGTAAATTGAAGATCCTCAATAACAATACCGTATGTTATCTGTGCCGTAGTCAGCCAGCGGGAGACGTTTTCGAGGGGGAATGTGGCAGGATGAATTGTCAGCGTATCGTCCGGGCCATTCTCTAGCGTAATAGCTAAATTCTCACGCTTTGCTTCCTCAAGAAGGATATTTTTGACCGATTGTCTGAGCGTGGGATGGTCAAGTAACCCATGTGCACTCGCCTGGTCTTGCATCCATTTAATATCCTTTTTAATTTTTTGTATGCGGGATTGATGATCCGCAATGTAGTTATCGATAGGTTTTATTACCGCAAGCCAGCAGAAAACGCAGAGCGAGAGAATCGCCAGCCCCATAATAATTTGTTTTTCCGATGGGGATTTTTCAGCCCACCATAATTTAATCATTTCCCTGTGCTCCTTACTGTCCATACACCACTGACCGGATCTTTTTCTGTTTTTTCCATCGGAAGCCAGGACTGTGTTAACTCACAGAAACGATCAATATTGCCTTCGTTTTTCGAACTTATTTTCAAAATCAGTGATTTTTGCTTCTGACTGTAATTGGCTTCCATTAATTGCAGTTCAGGATGTTCCAGTAAGAGTGTTTGCAAATGATGGAGCAATGGCACCGCTTCAGGATATTGCTGGGCGAGTTGCTGCTTGAAGTAAAAACGAAAGTTGTGCGTTCGTTTGATCTGCGGGAAATATTGTTGCCAGGTTTCCTGCTGTTGTTGCTGAAGCTGGTCTTCAATCCCAAGCGTCTGCCATAGAACGATTCCCCGACTACCAGCAAAAGAGAGAATGGCAAAAATGAGACTGCTTACTGCCAGCCTGGCGAGCCATTTTCCCGATCTGCTGACAGTTTTCTGTTTGCGAAAAACACCATGCAGCATGTCGTAGTGCTGGAGAGAATGATTGGCAGAATAAAAACGTAATGCTGGAGATTCTGCATGTTGGATAAGCGAATCGACCGGCACGATATCTGGAGCCGCTGTGCCAAAACAGATGACATTTTCAGGAGAAAACTGGGTGGCAAGATGCTGTAACCAGCGTTCATCAAGCTCGTTGAAGGCATGTGCAGCACTGCGAATCAGCCAGCTCGTTTGCTGGTTAACCAGAGTCCAGGAGCCTTCTTTCCAGGGAAGGTAACAACCATCTGGCAAAACCCGCGTCACGTTTAGTCCGGCAGTGTGTAAACGGTCAAGATAACGACTGAGTTTTTCCGACTGGATACCTATCACTTCCACTCGGTCATTTTGTTTATCAAC
This sequence comes from Escherichia sp. MOD1-EC7011, assembly GCF_002965005.1. Taxonomy (NCBI): domain Bacteria; kingdom Pseudomonadati; phylum Pseudomonadota; class Gammaproteobacteria; order Enterobacterales; family Enterobacteriaceae; genus Escherichia; species Escherichia sp. MOD1-EC7011. The sequence continues at coordinate 35,287 of NZ_PTRD01000011.1, read as the reverse complement.
AACCGTCCAGTGCCAGTTTTGGCTGGCGTCGGGTAACGTCTCCTCCGCCAGCCACTGTAATGTTTGCGCGGTGAGTTTGTATTTGGCGTTGGGCAACGTGAGTGAACGATATAAAAGACCTTCCGGTGGGATCAGAAGATGAACATTTCCTGCACCGGGCTGATCGGCCAGCGACTCCAGCGGAAGATCGTCTGTGAGCGTATGTACTGAAGATACGCTATCTGCGGAGTATGTCATCCACTCCCATTGCTTACGTAGCGTCGAGGAAGAACGTATTACCATCAACGATTCAGGCATCACGATCCTTATGATTAATAGAGTTGCAGCGTACGCCGATAGATTTGGGCGCTCTGCTGTTTACGGTTGAAGAAAATATGGCTCTGCCATCCCTGGGATTGCTCGTCGCTGATACTTTCCGTATTCAGCGTAAAATAGCGGCTATAGGGAAAGAGATGTTCTTTCACCTGAGAAACCAAGGGCTTCACGCCGGAGAAATCCTGCTGTGCCCAGTAGAGAAATGCATCTGTGGTTAACCAGCCTTCCTTTGGTCGCTTTTGTAATAAGACCTGTGCGTCCGCGTCCGTGATATTGTTGAGAAATAATGCTCTTAATAACGGGATATCATTCTCAGTTAACATATTAAGATTAATGTTGAGTTCAGTGGTTGGGAGGACGCAGACATAAGGAATAATTCGCTGGTAGGCGTTCTCGGTTATTCCTTTTATCTGACGGAGTTCACCAGTCAGAAAAAGCATCTGATTGGCGCTATGGCGAGGTGGTATCTGGCTTTGGTAAAAGTTGTCTTCTGCGCCGTGAAAGCGTGGTGAATCATCAGCGTCGATATAGTCGGCGATAGATTGCATGATCTCATCGGTGTTTGCGCGATCGATTCCCGCGTTGATCAGCAAAGCGCCGAAAACCTGCGCGGGGAAATCCGGGATTGCCAGTGGATCGTCGGAGACTTTTGCCAGGGCATTGAGATTGAAACAGTGCTGAGCATCGTGTAGCTGCCACTTCACCGTATTGCCATTGTCCAGCTGTATCTGTTGTGGCTGCGCCCAGTACTGCTGCAACGTGGTCTGTCTGTCGTTATCTTTAACATCCTGAGTGAGGCTGGCAAGAGCGAGTTTCTCCGCCAGTTCAATATCATATTGTCGTTGCAGGTGATGGTTTACCTGGCGAGTTCGCTGAAGCTGGTTGTGAAAACTCAGTGTCATATCCGCAGCCAGAGCGGACATGAGCGCCAGTAACATGAGTACGATGAGCAGCGCGACGCCACGTTGTTCAATATTCATGTTATTCGCCCCTGGCCTGGTTTTGCTGCGGAGACTCTTCTCTTGTTAATAGCTCCGGCAAAGCAAAACGACGCTGTAACGCGCCATACTGCGGGGTATTCAGATGAAGAGTGACGGAGAGGGGAAGCTCCTCGCTTTCCCCGATGTTACTTTCCAGAAGGAAGCCTTCGACATTTTCCAGCATTGCCTGGGCGGGTTGATCCTTCATGCTATCGACAGAGGTACGAACCGCGCGGTAGAGCGTATGATTTCGTAGATACCAGTGAACTGTTTGTAAGGTTTGCGCTTCATTGAGAGGAGCCTGTGGATCGCGACTCTGCGTGGTGAAAATGGCCTCTTCACCCAAAACTATGATTTTGTCCGTTCCCCGATTCCGGCGAATGACAAGTTGCAGGAGATCGTTATCAAGAATGGTGATGGCGCGCTGAAGCTGATTGAACTGCTGGATTTCTTTCTGTGAGCGTTGATGCAACTCGGAAGCTTGCGAAAAAATCATAAACGCCAGCATGCTAAGCATTGAGAAAATCGCCAGCGCCGCCATGACTTCCAGCAATGTGAAACCCTGCTGGCTATTAATCATCTTGCGCCTGCCCGGATTTATTATCGATATTTTGATAACGCGTAAGAGAGGTTGTCTGACCGCTGGGTAATGTAACGGTTATGGTGCGTTCCAGAAGCGTACCATCTTTGCTTGAGTGGATATCGCTGCGCCAGTTCCACTCTTCGCCATTTATTATCTCTTTGCCAGAACTGGACGTGTTTTCCTCGTCGAATGTATCTTGCAACTGAAGTTGGTTATCCGCTATCCACAACGCCAGCGTCTCGTTACGCATCCGCTCGATGGCATTTCTTTGCCCTTGCATACTGCTCATTAAGGTCAAAGCAACTGCGGTGAAAATGCTCATCGCCAGTAAGACTTCAAGTAATGTCATCCCTGATTGTCTGTTCATGGTCGGGTATCTCTGGCAAGCGTTTGATCCAGTGGCCATGTCCCTGAGCATACCAGTGTCAGGAGTGGATCACCGGTCTCCTGGTTAGCAATCAATATGGAGAATGGGGTGATTTGCCCATCGGCCAGAATCACCACCTGCGGTTGGCTGCTGTCATCCGATTTAAATGGCTGGGTGTGAATCGCAATTTCATCACTCCAGTGATTTTCGCTATCGTCATCCGCATCCTCTTTGAGCGGGATCCAGAGCCAACTTGACGAATTTCTGGTTGGTGCCATAAGACGCCAGCCTGAATCAGAGAAATGGATGCCGACCGGCTGCCCGTGAAGCGTGGCGCGGTCGATGGCTAATTCAAGTGCAGCGGTAAACCGCGCCGCTGTTTCGCGCGCACGAGTGTTGGTGGCAGCCTCCCGACCATATGTGAAGAGCACCACACTTGCCGTGATAGCGACCAGCGCCAGCACCAGCATCATCTCCAGCAGGGTAAACCCGCGTTGCTGATTCATCGCTGACTTACTTTTTCTTCTTGCTCAAACCCCAGTTGGTGATGTCGTCCTCGGTTCCCATTTCACCATCGGGCCCTGCTGAAAGCAGATCGTATGCACCATGTTCACCAGGATTAACGAGGACATAATCATTGCCCCAGGGATCGGCAGGCAGACGCTTGATATAACCTTCCTTGTTATAGTTTGCGGCCAGCGGTGGCAGCGTCGGTGCTTCGACTAAGGATTCAAGCCCCTGATTTGTGGTTGGATAGCGATGATTGTCGAGCTTGTACATATCCAGGGCGTTTTCCAGTGCCACAATATCGCTGACGGCTTTTTGCTTATCCGCCTTTTCTTTATTGCCCATCAGGTTGGGAACTACCAGGCTGGCAAGCACGCCAATGATGACAATAACCACCATAATTTCCAGTAATGTAAAACCGCGTTGCTTATCCGTTGCGTGCATATATTTTCCTTAATTAATCATTGAGTTAAGTTGAAGAAGAGGTTGGAGTACCGAGACGACGATAAACAGGACGATCAGTGCCATCGTAATAATGAGTGCAGGTTCGAAGATGGAGAGCGTTAAGGCGATTCGGTTTTGTTGCAGCGTCTCCTGGTTGTCCGCTGCCCTGACCATTAATGTGCCGAGCTGCCCGCTTTTTTCGCCAGAGGCCACCATGTAGAGCATCATTGGCGGGAAGATTGCGGTTTGCTCCAGCGAAAGATGAATGCTGTTACCCTGGCGAACGTTCTCTGCCGCATTTGCCAGGCGTTGGCGAATTTCGAGGTTGCTGAGGCTTTCGGTGGATAAATTCATCCCATCAAGCAGAGGGACTCCGCTGGATTGCAAAATACTTAAAGTGCGGAGATAGCGTGCACTGTTTATGGCGCAAATCAGTGGACCAATGAGCGCAACACGCAGCAGCATGGCATGAAAACGATGGCGGTTATTGCCGCGTTTTAACCAGAGCCAGAAACCTACAGCGACAATAAACACCGTCGCTAATAATGTCGGGCCGGTACGTTGCAACGTGTCGCTCAGACCTAAAAGAATGCGGGTACTCAGCGGCAGTTGCTGCTTCATATGCACGAACTGTTCGGTAATTTTGGGCACGACAGCAGTGAGGAGAATAATCACAACCACAATCGCCACGGTGGTGAGCATGCAGGGGTAGATCAGCGACTGAATGAGTTTGCTGCGGATTTTCTGCCGGTTTTCATTGTAATCAGCCAGTTTTTCCAACACCGGAGCCAGAAGCCCGCTCTTTTCGCCCGCTTTGACCAGGGTACGGTAGAGCGAATCGAAAAGCGTGGGAAAATGCTGTAATGCATCGGAAAGGGGATGCCCTTCAAGGATGGCGCTACGTACCTGATTTAACACGTCAGTCAGTCGTTTATTACTGCTTTGCTGACCGATTACGGCAAGGCTCTCTTCCAGGGGTAATGCTGCCGCGCTTAAGGTTGCCAACTGCCGGGTGAAAAGCGTCAGTTCACTATGGCTAATCCTCGGGCGATGCGTTTTTACTCCCGAACTTTTTTGGGGGCGAATATCCAGCAGGAAAAGCCCTTCTTCACGCAGCCGCAGCCGCGCCTGACGTTCATCGTTAGCATCAATGATCCCTTGCAATTTTTGACCATCCTGGGTCATGGCGCGATAGCGATAATTCATGCTTCGCTCTCCAGCGTGGCACTGGCGACGCGCATAACCTCATCCCAGGAGGTGTCACCGCTTATCACTTTTTGCAGGCCATTTTTGATTAAGGCGTTGTGTTGTTGCCGGACCAGTCGCTCCAGTGTTTGTTCATCCACATTTTCATGAATAGCGGCCCGCAATTCCGGCGTCACCACCATCATTTCGTGGATTGCCATGCGCCCCTGATAGCCGGATTGATGGCAGTGAGGACAGCCTACGGGAGTGCCAATCGTAGTAACAGTTAGCTGGTGATGTGTAAACATCTGCGCTTGTTGGGGGGATACTGGAGTGAATTGTCGGCATTGTGGACAAAGACGACGAACCAGCCGTTGCGCGATAATTCCTGCCAGGGAAGACGAAAGTAGAAATGATTCGACGCCCATGTCGCGGAGCCGGGTCACTGCGCCTGATGCGCTGTTAGTGTGGAGTGTTGAGAGCACCAGATGGCCGGTGAGCGAAGCCTGAACAGCAATCTGCGCGGTTTCTGTATCACGAATTTCCCCAACCATCACAACATCCGGATCCTGGCGAAGAATGGCGCGCAAGCCGCGAGCGAAAGACATATCCACTCGGGTATTCACCTGCGTTTGTCCTATGCCTTCCAGTTCATATTCCACGGGATCTTCTACCGTCAGAATATTGCGACCAGGGGTATTAAGCGCCGAAAGAATGGCGTAGAGCGTGGTGCTTTTACCGGAACCTGTCGGCCCGGTCACCAGGATAATACCGTGCGGAAGCTGAATGAGATTTTCTAAATCCTGCTTATCCGCAGCCGCCATCCCCAGATTGTTCAATGAAAGCTGGAGGCTGTTTTTATCCAGCAGGCGGAGCACGGCGCGTTCACCATAGATGGACGGCAGTGTGGATACGCGGACATCTATGTTACGTCGCCCGATACGCAAACTGATTCTTCCATCCTGCGGAATACGTTTTTCGGCGATATCAAGCCGAGCCATGACCTTTATTCGGGAGATAAGCAACGCTGCCAGTTTTTTGTTTGGCTGTAAAATTGTCCGCAGAACGCCGTCAATGCGAAAACGGATCGACATTGTTTTTTCATAGGTTTCAATGTGGATGTCGGAGGCGGTTTCTTTAATAGCCTCACTTAAAATGGCGTTGATTAAACGGATAACCGGTGCGGCTGAATCTTCATTCAGTAGATCTTCATTCGCAGGCATTTCTTCTGAGAGGGAGAGGAGATCGACGGATTGATCAATATCCTGCGCAATCTGTTGCGACTCACCAGTGTTCTGATGGAATACCGCTTCCAGCCGTGCTTCAAAATCAGCCTGCGACAAGCGGGTCATGGTATGGCACTGACCAACCTGGCGCTGAATATCGAGTAACTGCTCGAATGGCGTACCGGCGAGATAAATAATCTCCCCCTCTGAATAGAGATAACCGACTCTTTGTGCCATTGCCCAACTGGCAGGATATGGTGAGTGAATTCTCATGTGAATGCCTCACCGCGACGATGACACAGGGGGGGGACTGTTGAACGTGTTTTCATCCAGCACCGGTAAATCTTCAGAGCCAACCAGTGCTTTTGATTTCGCGTCTATTCGTTGTTGTTGCTCCTGACGGTAGCGGGTGTATTTATCTTTCGACAGTGAGCGATAAACATCATCGTCACGGATAATCGTCGGTCGGATAAATACCATCAGGTTGCGTTTGGCGCGCTCGGTCGAGGTATAGCGGAAGAGTTGCCCCACTAAAGGAATATCGCCAAGTAAAGGAACCTTTGACACTTGCTCTTTAGAAAAATCATCCAGCAATCCGCCTAGGACTACCGTTTCACCGGTTTTGACCAGCACGGCGTTTTGAATAGTTCGGGTGTTAAATGTCGGGCCGAGCGTCGAATTAGACGAAGAGTCAACGCTGGAAACCTCCTGCTCTATTTCGAGCAGTACCGCGTCGCCTTCATTGACCTGCGGAGTGACTTTGAGTTTTGTGCCCACCGTTTTGCGTTCGACGGTATTAAAGACGTTATCCCCAGAAGTGGTCTGGGAGCCGGATAGCACCGGCACATCCTGACCAACGTTGAAGGACGCGAGTTTATTATCCAGCGTTACGATGCTCGGGGTGGCGAGGATATCATTTTTATTGTTACTAGCCAGCGCAGTCAGCAATACGCCCCAGTCGCCATTGAAGAAGCCTGCGGCCATGCCATTGTAGGCGCTAAACATATCCCAGGCAGGATTCGCGCTGGTGATCCCGCCATTCTTTTTATAATCAGCCACACCTTGCGCAGCGTTAAATATCGGTAATCCTGTATTGGTAAATTGCTGTGCGCCAACGTTTTTGTTCGCCCATTGCACGCCGAGGTTAAGTCCATTTCCATCCTGAACTTCGACGATGATCGCCTCAACCAGCACCTGTGCACGACGAATATCCAGACGCGCAATTACCGTGGCGAGTTTTTCCTGGACGGACTGGTCAGCGGTAATGACCAACGAGTTGGTCTGTTCATCGGCGGTAATGGCAACATTATCCATCGCAGAAGAAGACGAAGGCTTACGCGCATTTCCTTTTTCATCTTTCAGCTTTTCGGAAACGCCGGTCAATACTTCGACCAGATTTGTGGCTTTAGCATATTTCAGGTAATAGACCCGGGTATTTCCTTCCTCGCTCTCTTCTACATCAAGTGTTTTCAGTAATGAAGTGATGCGCTGGCGTGCTTTTTCCGGCCCGCTGATGATAAGAGAGTTGGTTCGCTTATCCGCCACAATCTTCGCGGAAAGGAGGGCAGGCATCTGGCTTTTACCGTGGCTTTCGCTGATTAATTGATTAAGAATCTCGGCGAGATCTTCCGCTGACGCGTATTCCAGATGAATAATTTGCTGCTTCTCTGTGCCGATGACATCAACGCGCTTTATCACTTCAATCAGTTTATTAATGGTGGAGGCACGACCGGTCAGAATGAGAACGTTGGAGGGTTCATAATGCACAACGTTACCGACGCTGCCGCCATCCATCATTTGACGCAGCAGGGGAGCCAGGTCACGAGCAGGAACGTTCTCAAGCGGTACGATTCGGGTGACCAACTCATCACCTATGCCTGGACGATAACTGTCAGCAATCATTCCTGGCGATGTTTTTACATTAGCTGAGCGCACCACTTTCAGAAAACCATTGTCCAGCGTGATCACGGAATAGCCGTAAAGATCAAGAATGCTCAAAAAGAACTGGTAGTACTCTTGCTGACTAAACGTATCATTGCTGCGTACGGAAATGGTTCCTTGAACCGAGGGATCAATCAGAATTGTTTTACCCAGATGCTGGCTTACAATTTCCACGAACTGACGGATATCAGCATTATTGAAATTAGCCCCGTATTGTTCGTTCTCAGTATGCCCGACGGAAGGCATAAGTAGCTCCGCCAACAGGCAACATGTGATTTTATTTAATCCCTTCATCACTCTGTCCATTCATTCCAGTAAGTTCCCTGACGGAAACATTTATCAAGCGGGGTACGCCGTTGCGACGAATTGTAAACTGAGCGCTCTGTTGGGTTAGCAATAAACTTAATGCCTGGGAAACCTCATCAGGGAGGGTCAGTGAAAGATTGTTGATTCTAAGGGCGACATCGCCAGGTTGCAGTAAGCTGGTAGCAAATGCATCGCGCCCTTTACGCGGATTCAATCGAAGGCCAAATAATTGATCCCCGTCACGAATAGGCGTCGCGATAATAAAATCTGCGAGCACACTTTGAGTATCAGAGTCAGGTTGCTCGATAACGTCCGGTAATCCCGGATGAAGCGTGACTTTTTCGAACTGTCCGTGAGTTTCAAAAACCACGCTGGTTTTATTTATTTTTCGGATGAATGTTGCCGGTGCTGACTCCAGGGCATCGTTCAGAGCATATCGCTTTTGTTCTGCGCCTTCATTAACTAAAACATAAGATGTCTCATCATTAGACGTCAGAATGATACCACTGAGTACGACAGAAAGCTTTGGCGTTTCTTGTTGGGCAGAAATCAGATGCGTGTCTTTTATACCCGCGTTACTGCCATTACGCCATAAACCCGCAAGGTTGAAATCAGATTTAAATGCGCCACCTGGTTGGTTAATGATTTGTGCATTTTTGACCAGGTTTGTGTGGAAATAATTTATATTAAAAATAACCGCCACCACACTTATGGATATCATCAATATATAAATGACTGTGCGTCTATTATGAATTGCCAGATGGAAGGAGAAAGGTAGGGTTGGCACGATATATATTCTAATAAAATAAATTGGGTGGGTTGTATATTGACGTTACTATAAATAGTATTAATGCTGGTTGAATGAATCAAGCAAAATTTATTTATATTCAGTTAACGCATTAATATCAATAAATGCATTCGTTATTTTTATGATTAAGGATAATCGATTATTAATACAGGAAGTATTATGTCTACAAGAAGAGAAGTTATCCTTGCCTGGCTTCGTGAGGAGAATCGATCCTGGCGGATATGCTATCTGTCGGGCGAGGCCGGAAGTGGAAAATCCTGGTTAGCGAAGCAATTGCAAAATGATACCCATCGTCGAGTGATTACTTTAAGCCTTGTCGTGTCCTGGCAAGGTAAAGCTGCATGGGTTGTTATTGACGATAACGCAAATAAAGAAGGAAGCCGCGATCTCGCCTGGAGGCGAGATGAGATGGGCGTGGAATTACTGCGGACGTTCCAGCAAGTGGAAAGCCGTAATCCTCTTATTATTGTTGAAAATGCTCATCTGAATCACCGCTGTGTTCTCGATGATATCCAACGCGCGAGGAGCCTTATTCCCGATTGTCAGTTTTTGCTCGTTGGCAGATCAAATCGAAAAGTTGAACGTTACGTTGAAGCCAGAGGCATTGAAATAATTACGTCAGGAGCACTGACAGAACACGAACTTCGACAAAGTATCCTTGAGGGACACCACATCGACCAGCCCGATGCCCTGTTAACAAGTAAGGTACTGAAGCGGATCGCTGCACTTTGCAAAGGCGATCGCAGAAGGCTGGCGCAGGCAGGCGAAACAATTTGCTTATTACAACAAAGCGAGCAGACCAGCGCATTCACGGCAAAACAATGGCGAACAATTTACCGGGCATTGGGTGATAAGCGGAGCCGGAAAATGTGTTGGGCTGGGGGGATGAGTGGAACCGTAATTGCTCTTGTCGGTGGTTGGCTGATGCTGTCCTCGTTTATATCTCCCTTACCGATTCCTTCGTGGTTGATGCCAGTAGCGCCATCAATAAAAGAAGAGATGACACAGGATATTTTCCGTACAGTGATGCGCGATAGTGATGCGCTAAGCGTGTTATATGGTGTGTGGGGGTACGATGTTCCGGCCGATTCAGCCTGGTGCGACCACGCTGTTAGAGCAGGCCTGACTTGTAAAAGTGGTAAGGCGTCACTTCAGGCGTTAATAGATCAGAACCTGCCCTGGATAGCGTCGCTTAATGTCGCAAATAAAAAATTGCCCGTCGTCGTCATTCGGGTCGGCGATGACTCTATAGATGTACTTATAGGGCAGCAGACCTGGACGCTAACGCGTAAATGGTTTGAGACGGTGTGGGCGGGTGATTATCTCCTGCTATTGAAAATGTCTCCGGAAGGTGAAAGCACAATTACGCGCGACAGTAGCGAGGAAGAGATTCTTTGGCTGGAAACAATGTTGAATCGTGCTCTCCATATTTCGACTGAACCCTCGACAGAATGGCGACCGCTGCTGGTAGAAAAAATTAAGCAATTTCAGAAGATTAATCACTTAAAAGCTGACGGCGTTGTTGGCTCTTCAACATTGGTGCATCTCTGGCAGGTGGCAGGGGAGAGCGCGTATCTATATCGGGATGAAGCCAATATTTCCCCGGACGAAACAGGGAAGGGAAAATAAGATGTTTGAATTCTATTTTGCCGCACATCAGCAGCGAGAAAGTGGTCAGCGAGTAACTGTCCAGCTACAAAAACATGGCAAAACGAAGTATGCCATTTGGGCGCTGGTGACAAGCCTTTGGTTCGCAGGAATGGTGTTGGCTGGGGGGTATGCCCAGCAGTTATGGGCGATATGGATAGTTAAAACGGAAAATTCAGTAGAAGAAGCACCACCTTATAAACAATCAACACAACATTATTTCTTCAAAAAACAGCCATTGCCTGTCGTCGTCGAACCTGCCGAGGATGACGCGGACGAAGATGCCACGATAGAAAATGAGGCGTCGTCTTCAGAGGATGAAGGTACAGCTACAGGAGAAAGCGAGGAAAAAGCCGGTTTAAGAGAGCGAGTGAAAAATGCACTCAATGAGTTACAGCAATAATCTGCCCGTTGTTTACTTTACTAGCAATACGCTTGCGTTCGATGGTTAAGTATGTATAATGCGCGGGCTTGTCGTAGTTGACAGCAGGTTCAATCTGAACCTCAGTTAGCCGAATTTGGCTACCTAACAATGCTCCCAATCGGGGAGCTACGTAAGAACGGTTACACTCTCCCATCAATCGTAATGGGTCTGAGGAGTAATCATTTTCGTTTATAAAATAATTGGAGCTCTGGTCTCATGCAGAACCAAAGAATCCGTATCCGCCTGAAAGCGTTTGATCATCGTCTGATCGATCAAGCAACCGCGGAAATCGTCGAGACTGCCAAGCGCACTGGTGCGCAGGTCCGTGGTCCGATCCCGCTGCCGACACGCAAAGAGCGCTTCACTGTTCTGATCTCTCCGCACGTCAACAAAGACGCGCGCGATCAGTACGAAATCCGTACTCACTTGCGTCTGGTTGACATCGTTGAGCCAACCGAGAAAACCGTTGATGCTCTGATGCGTCTGGATCTGGCTGCCGGTGTAGACGTGCAGATCAGCCTGGGTTAATCAGGTCATTGAGCGATTGAGAGGTTGAAACAATGATTGGTTTAGTCGGTAAAAAAGTGGGTATGACCCGTATCTTCACAGAAGACGGCGTTTCTATCCCAGTAACCGTAATCGAAGTTGAAGCAAACCGCGTTACTCAGGTTAAAGACCTGGCTAACGATGGCTACCGTGCTATTCAGGTAACCACCGGTGCTAAAAAAGCTAACCGTGTGACCAAGCCTGAAGCTGGCCACTTCGCTAAAGCTGGCGTAGAAGCTGGCCGTGGTCTGTGGGAATTCCGCCTGGCTGAAGGCGAAGAGTTCACTGTAGGTCAGAGCATTAGCGTTGAACTGTTTGCTGACGTTAAAAAAGTTGACGTAACTGGCACCTCTAAAGGTAAAGGTTTCGCAGGTACCGTTAAGCGCTGGAACTTCCGTACCCAGGACGCTACTCACGGTAACTCCTTGTCTCACCGCGTTCCGGGTTCTATCGGTCAGAACCAGACTCCGGGCAAAGTGTTCAAAGGCAAGAAAATGGCAGGTCAGATGGGTAACGAACGTGTAACCGTTCAGAGCCTTGACGTAGTACGCGTTGACGCTGAGCGCAACCTGCTGCTGGTTAAAGGTGCTGTCCCGGGTGCAACCGGTAGCGACCTGATCGTTAAACCAGCTGTGAAGGCGTAAGGAGATAGCAATGGAATTAGTATTGAAAGACGCGCAGAGCGCGCTGACTGTTTCCGAAACTACCTTCGGTCGTGATTTCAACGAAGCGCTGGTTCACCAGGTTGTTGTTGCTTATGCAGCTGGTGCTCGTCAGGGTACTCGTGCTCAGAAGACTCGTGCTGAAGTAACTGGTTCCGGTAAAAAACCGTGGCGCCAGAAAGGCACCGGCCGTGCGCGTTCTGGTTCTATCAAGAGCCCGATTTGGCGTTCTGGTGGCGTGACCTTCGCTGCTCGTCCGCAGGACCACAGTCAAAAAGTTAACAAGAAGATGTACCGCGGCGCGCTGAAAAGCATTCTGTCCGAACTGGTACGTCAGGATCGTCTGATCGTTGTCGAGAAGTTCTCTGTAGAAGCGCCGAAAACTAAGCTGCTGGCACAGAAACTGAAAGACATGGCTCTGGAAGATGTGCTGATCATCACCGGTGAGCTGGACGAAAACCTGTTCCTGGCTGCGCGCAACCTGCACAAGGTTGACGTACGCGATGCAACTGGTATCGACCCGGTTAGCCTGATCGCCTTCGACAAAGTCGTAATGACTGCTGATGCTGTTAAGCAAGTTGAGGAGATGCTGGCATGATTCGTGAAGAACGTCTGCTGAAGGTGCTGCGTGCACCGCACGTTTCTGAAAAAGCGTCTACTGCGATGGAAAAATCCAACACCATCGTACTCAAAGTTGCTAAAGACGCGACCAAAGCAGAAATCAAAGCTGCTGTGCAGAAACTGTTTGAAGTCGAAGTCGAAGTCGTTAACACCCTGGTAGTTAAAGGGAAAGTTAAACGTCACGGACAGCGTATCGGTCGTCGTAGCGACTGGAAAAAAGCTTACGTCACCCTGAAAGAAGGCCAGAATCTGGACTTCGTTGGCGGCGCTGAGTAAGTCGGAGGAGTAATACAATGGCAGTTGTTAAATGTAAACCGACATCTCCGGGTCGTCGCCACGTTGTTAAAGTGGTTAACCCTGAGCTGCACAAGGGCAAACCTTTTGCTCCGTTGCTGGAAAAAAACAGCAAATCCGGTGGTCGTAACAACAATGGCCGTATCACCACTCGTCATATCGGTGGTGGCCACAAGCAGGCTTACCGTATTGTTGACTTCAAACGCAACAAAGACGGTATCCCGGCAGTTGTTGAACGTCTTGAGTACGATCCGAACCGCTCCGCGAACATCGCGCTGGTTCTGTACAAAGACGGTGAACGCCGTTACATCCTGGCCCCTAAAGGCCTGAAAGCTGGCGACCAGATTCAGTCTGGCGTTGATGCTGCAATCAAACCAGGTAACACCCTGCCGATGCGCAACATCCCGGTTGGTTCTACTGTTCACAACGTAGAAATGAAACCAGGTAAAGGCGGTCAGCTGGCACGTTCCGCTGGTACTTACGTTCAGATCGTTGCTCGTGATGGTGCATATGTCACCCTGCGTCTGCGTTCTGGTGAAATGCGTAAAGTCGAAGCAGACTGCCGTGCAACTCTGGGCGAAGTTGGCAATGCTGAGCATATGCTGCGCGTTCTGGGTAAAGCAGGTGCTGCACGCTGGCGTGGTGTTCGTCCGACCGTTCGCGGTACCGCGATGAACCCGGTAGACCACCCACATGGTGGTGGTGAAGGTCGTAACTTTGGTAAGCACCCGGTAACCCCGTGGGGCGTTCAGACCAAAGGTAAGAAGACCCGCAGCAACAAGCGTACTGATAAATTTATCGTACGTCGCCGTAGCAAATAATTTTAGAGGATAAGCCATGCCACGTTCTCTCAAGAAAGGTCCTTTTATTGACCTGCACTTGCTGAAGAAGGTAGAGAAAGCGGTGGAAAGCGGAGACAAGAAGCCCCTGCGCACTTGGTCCCGTCGTTCAACGATCTTTCCTAACATGATCGGTTTGACCATCGCTGTCCATAATGGTCGTCAGCACGTTCCGGTATTTGTAACCGACGAAATGGTTGGTCACAAACTGGGTGAATTCGCACCGACTCGTACTTATCGCGGCCATGCTGCTGATAAAAAAGCGAAAAAGAAATAAGGTAGGAGGAAGAGATGGAAACTATCGCTAAACATCGCCATGCTCGTTCTTCTGCTCAGAAGGTTCGCCTTGTTGCTGACCTGATTCGCGGTAAGAAAGTGTCGCAGGCTCTGGATATTCTGACCTACACCAACAAGAAAGCGGCTGTACTGGTTAAGAAAGTTCTGGAATCTGCCATTGCTAACGCTGAACACAACGATGGCGCTGACATTGACGATCTGAAAGTTACGAAAATTTTCGTAGACGAAGGCCCGAGCATGAAGCGCATTATGCCGCGTGCAAAAGGTCGTGCAGATCGCATCCTGAAGCGCACCAGCCACATCACTGTGGTTGTGTCCGATCGCTGAGACTCTGGAGACTAGCAATGGGTCAGAAAGTACATCCTAATGGTATTCGCCTGGGTATTGTAAAACCATGGAACTCTACCTGGTTTGCGAACACCAAAGAATTCGCTGACAACCTGGACAGCGATTTTAAAGTACGTCAGTACCTGACTAAGGAACTGGCTAAAGCGTCCGTATCTCGTATCGTTATCGAGCGTCCGGCTAAGAGCATCCGTGTAACCATTCACACTGCTCGCCCGGGTATCGTTATCGGTAAAAAAGGTGAAGACGTAGAAAAACTGCGTAAGGTCGTAGCGGACATCGCTGGCGTTCCTGCACAGATCAACATCGCCGAAGTTCGTAAGCCTGAACTGGACGCAAAACTGGTTGCTGACAGCATCACTTCTCAGCTGGAACGTCGCGTAATGTTCCGTCGTGCTATGAAGCGTGCTGTACAGAACGCAATGCGTCTGGGCGCTAAAGGTATTAAAGTTGAAGTTAGCGGCCGTCTGGGCGGCGCGGAAATCGCACGTACTGAATGGTACCGCGAAGGTCGCGTACCGCTGCACACTCTGCGTGCTGACATCGACTACAACACCTCTGAAGCGCACACCACTTACGGTGTAATCGGCGTTAAAGTGTGGATCTTCAAAGGCGAGATCCTGGGTGGTATGGCTGCTGTTGAACAACCGGAAAAACCGGCTGCGCAACCTAAAAAGCAGCAGCGTAAAGGCCGTAAATAAGGAGCGTCGCTGATGTTACAACCAAAGCGTACAAAATTCCGTAAAATGCACAAAGGCCGTAACCGCGGTCTGGCGCAGGGTACGGATGTTAGCTTCGGCAGCTTCGGTCTGAAAGCTGTTGGCCGTGGTCGTCTGACTGCCCGTCAGATCGAAGCAGCACGTCGTGCTATGACCCGTGCAGTTAAGCGTCAAGGTAAGATCTGGATCCGTGTGTTCCCGGACAAACCGATCACTGAAAAGCCGCTGGCAGTGCGTATGGGTAAAGGTAAAGGTAACGTGGAGTATTGGGTTGCCTTGATTCAGCCGGGTAAAGTCCTGTATGAAATGGACGGTGTTCCGGAAGAGCTGGCCCGTGAAGCATTCAAGCTGGCAGCAGCGAAACTGCCGATTAAAACCACCTTTGTAACTAAGACGGTGATGTAATGAAAGCAAAAGAGCTGCGTGAGAAGAGCGTTGAAGAGCTGAACACCGAGCTGCTGAACCTGCTGCGTGAGCAGTTCAACCTGCGTATGCAGGCTGCAAGTGGCCAGCTGCAACAGTCTCACCTGTTGAAGCAAGTGCGTCGCGATGTCGCACGCGTTAAGACTTTACTGAACGAGAAGGCGGGTGCGTAATGACCGATAAAATCCGTACTCTGCAAGGTCGCGTTGTTAGCGACAAAATGGAGAAATCCATTGTTGTTGCTATCGAACGTTTTGTGAAACACCCGATCTACGGTAAATTCATCAAGCGTACGACCAAACTGCACGTACATGACGAGAACAACGAATGCGGTATCGGTGACGTGGTTGAAATCCGCGAATGCCGTCCGCTGTCCAAGACTAAATCCTGGACGCTGGTTCGCGTTGTAGAGAAAGCGGTTCTGTAATACAGTACACTCTCTCGATACGAATAAACGGCTCAGAAATGAGCCGTTTATTTTTTCTACCCATATCCTTGAAGCGGTGTTATAATGCCGCGCCCTCGATATGGGGATTTTTAACGACCTGATTTTCGGGTCTCAGTAGTAGTTGACATTAGCGGAGCACTAAAATGATCCAAGAACAGACTATGCTGAACGTCGCCGACAACTCCGGTGCACGTCGCGTAATGTGTATCAAGGTTCTGGGTGGCTCGCACCGTCGCTACGCAGGCGTAGGCGACATCATCAAGATCACCATCAAAGAAGCAATTCCGCGTGGTAAGGTCAAAAAAGGTGATGTGCTGAAGGCGGTAGTGGTGCGCACCAAGAAGGGTGTTCGTCGCCCGGACGGTTCTGTCATTCGCTTCGATGGTAATGCTTGTGTTCTTCTGAACAACAACAGCGAGCAGCCTATCGGTACGCGTATTTTTGGGCCGGTAACTCGTGAGCTTCGTAGTGAGAAGTTCATGAAAATTATCTCTCTGGCACCAGAAGTACTCTAAGGAGCGAATCATGGCAGCGAAAATCCGTCGTGATGACGAAGTTATCGTGTTAACCGGTAAAGATAAAGGTAAACGCGGTAAAGTTAAGAATGTCCTGTCTTCCGGCAAGGTCATTGTTGAAGGTATCAACCTGGTTAAGAAACATCAGAAGCCGGTTCCGGCCCTGAACCAACCGGGTGGCATCGTTGAAAAAGAAGCCGCTATTCAGGTTTCCAACGTAGCAATCTTCAATGCGGCAACCGGCAAGGCTGACCGTGTAGGCTTTAGATTCGAAGACGGTAAAAAAGTCCGTTTCTTCAAGTCTAACAGCGAAACTATCAAGTAATTTGGAGTAGTACGATGGCGAAACTGCATGATTACTACAAAGACGAAGTAGTTAAAAAACTCATGACTGAGTTTAACTACAATTCTGTCATGCAAGTCCCTCGGGTCGAGAAGATCACCCTGAACATGGGTGTTGGTGAAGCGATCGCTGACAAAAAACTGCTGGATAACGCAGCAGCAGACCTGGCAGCAATCTCCGGTCAAAAACCGCTGATCACCAAAGCACGCAAATCTGTTGCAGGCTTCAAAATCCGTCAGGGCTATCCGATCGGCTGTAAAGTAACTCTGCGTGGCGAACGCATGTGGGAGTTCTTTGAGCGCCTGATCACTATTGCTGTACCTCGTATCCGTGACTTCCGTGGCCTGTCCGCTAAGTCTTTCGACGGTCGTGGTAACTACAGCATGGGTGTCCGTGAGCAGATCATCTTCCCAGAAATCGACTACGATAAAGTCGACCGCGTTCGTGGTTTGGATATTACCATTACCACTACTGCGAAATCTGACGAAGAAGGCCGTGCTCTGCTGGCTGCCTTTGACTTCCCGTTCCGCAAGTAAGGTAGGGTTACTAAATGGCTAAGCAATCAATGAAAGCACGCGAAGTAAAACGCGTAGCTTTAGCTGATAAATACTTCGCGAAACGCGCTGAACTGAAAGCGATCATCTCTGATGTGAACGCTTCCGACGAAGATCGTTGGAACGCTGTTCTCAAGCTGCAGACTCTGCCGCGTGATTCCAGCCCGTCTCGTCAGCGTAACCGCTGCCGTCAAACAGGTCGTCCGCATGGTTTCCTGCGGAAGTTCGGGTTGAGCCGTATTAAGGTCCGTGAAGCCGCTATGCGCGGTGAAATCCCGGGTCTGAAAAAGGCTAGCTGGTAATTGTCACCAATTGAATCACGGGAGTAAAGACAGATGAGCATGCAAGATCCGATCGCGGATATGCTGACCCGTATCCGTAACGGTCAGGCCGCGAACAAAGCTGCGGTCACCATGCCTTCCTCCAAGCTGAAAGTGGCAATCGCCAACGTGCTGAAGGAAGAAGGTTTTATTGAAGATTTTAAAGTTGAAGGCGACACCAAGCCTGAACTGGAACTTACTCTGAAGTATTTCCAGGGCAAAGCTGTTGTAGAAAGCATTCAGCGTGTCAGCCGCCCAGGTCTGCGCATCTATAAACGTAAAGATGAGCTGCCGAAAGTTATGGCGGGTCTGGGTATCGCAGTTGTTTCTACCTCTAAAGGTGTTATGACTGATCGTGCAGCGCGCCAGGCTGGTCTTGGTGGCGAAATTATCTGCTACGTAGCCTAATCGGAGGAAAAAATGTCTCGTGTTGCTAAAGCACCGGTCGTTGTTCCTGCCGGCGTTGACGTAAAAATCAACGGTCAGGTTATTACGATCAAAGGTAAAAACGGCGAGCTGACTCGTACTCTCAACGATGCTGTTGAAGTTAAACATGCAGATAATACCCTGACCTTCGGTCCGCGTGATGGTTACGCAGACGGTTGGGCACAGGCTGGTACCGCGCGTGCCCTGCTGAACTCAATGGTTATCGGTGTTACCGAAGGCTTCACTAAGAAGCTGCAGCTGGTTGGTGTAGGTTACCGTGCAGCGGTTAAAGGCAATGTGATTAACCTGTCTCTGGGTTTCTCTCATCCTGTTGACCATCAGCTGCCTGCGGGTATCACTGCTGAATGTCCGACTCAGACTGAAATCGTGCT
This sequence comes from Escherichia sp. MOD1-EC7011, assembly GCF_002965005.1. Taxonomy (NCBI): domain Bacteria; kingdom Pseudomonadati; phylum Pseudomonadota; class Gammaproteobacteria; order Enterobacterales; family Enterobacteriaceae; genus Escherichia; species Escherichia sp. MOD1-EC7011. The sequence goes on along the minus strand of NZ_PTRD01000011.1, from coordinate 16,810 downwards.
GAAAGGCGCTGATAAGCAGGTGATCGGCCAGGTTGCAGCGGATCTGCGCGCCTACCGTCGTCCTGAGCCTTATAAAGGCAAGGGTGTTCGTTACGCCGACGAAGTCGTGCGTACCAAAGAGGCTAAGAAGAAGTAAGGTAACACTATGGATAAGAAATCTGCTCGTATCCGTCGTGCGACCCGCGCACGCCGCAAGCTCCAGGAGCTGGGCGCAACTCGCCTGGTGGTACATCGTACCCCGCGTCACATTTACGCACAGGTAATTGCACCGAACGGTTCTGAAGTTCTGGTAGCTGCTTCTACTGTAGAAAAAGCTATCGCTGAACAACTGAAGTACACCGGTAACAAAGACGCGGCTGCAGCTGTGGGTAAAGCTGTCGCTGAACGCGCTCTGGAAAAAGGCATCAAAGATGTATCCTTTGACCGTTCCGGGTTCCAATATCATGGTCGTGTCCAGGCACTGGCAGATGCTGCCCGTGAAGCTGGCCTTCAGTTCTAAGGTAGAGGTGTAAGATGGCTCACATCGAAAAACAAGCTGGCGAACTGCAGGAAAAGCTGATCGCGGTAAACCGCGTATCTAAAACCGTTAAAGGTGGTCGTATTTTCTCCTTCACAGCTCTGACTGTAGTTGGCGATGGTAACGGTCGCGTTGGTTTTGGTTACGGTAAAGCGCGTGAAGTTCCAGCAGCGATCCAGAAAGCGATGGAAAAAGCCCGTCGCAATATGATTAACGTCGCGCTGAATAACGGCACTCTGCAACACCCTGTTAAAGGTGTTCACACGGGTTCTCGCGTATTCATGCAGCCGGCTTCCGAAGGTACCGGTATCATCGCCGGTGGTGCAATGCGCGCCGTTCTGGAAGTCGCTGGGGTTCATAACGTTCTGGCTAAAGCATATGGTTCCACCAACCCGATCAACGTGGTTCGTGCAACTATTGATGGCCTGGAAAATATGAATTCTCCAGAAATGGTCGCTGCCAAGCGTGGTAAATCCGTTGAAGAAATTCTGGGGAAATAAACCATGGCAAAGACTATTAAAATTACTCAAACCCGCAGTGCAATCGGTCGTCTGCCGAAACACAAGGCAACGCTGCTTGGCCTGGGTCTGCGTCGTATTGGTCACACCGTAGAGCGCGAGGATACTCCTGCTATTCGCGGTATGATCAACGCGGTTTCCTTCATGGTTAAAGTTGAGGAGTAAGAGATGCGTTTAAATACTCTGTCTCCGGCCGAAGGCTCCAAAAAGGCGGGTAAACGCCTGGGTCGTGGTATCGGTTCTGGCCTCGGTAAAACCGGTGGTCGTGGTCACAAAGGTCAGAAGTCTCGTTCTGGCGGTGGCGTACGTCGCGGTTTCGAGGGTGGTCAGATGCCTCTGTACCGTCGTCTGCCGAAATTCGGCTTCACTTCTCGTAAAGCAGCGATTACAGCCGAAGTTCGTCTGTCTGACCTGGCTAAAGTAGAAGGCGGTGTAGTAGACCTGAACACGCTGAAAGCGGCTAACATTATCGGTATCCAGATCGAGTTCGCGAAAGTGATCCTGGCTGGCGAAGTAACGACTCCGGTAACTGTTCGTGGCCTGCGTGTTACTAAAGGCGCTCGTGCTGCTATCGAAGCTGCTGGCGGTAAAATCGAGGAATAAGTAGCAGATGGCTAAACAACCGGGATTAGATTTTCAAAGTGCCAAAGGTGGCTTAGGCGAGCTGAAACGCAGACTGCTGTTTGTTATCGGTGCGCTGATTGTGTTCCGTATTGGCTCTTTTATTCCGATCCCTGGTATTGATGCCGCTGTACTTGCCAAACTGCTTGAGCAACAGCGAGGCACCATCATTGAGATGTTTAACATGTTCTCTGGTGGTGCTCTCAGCCGTGCTTCTATCTTTGCTCTGGGGATCATGCCGTATATTTCGGCGTCGATCATTATCCAGCTGCTGACGGTGGTTCACCCAACGTTGGCAGAAATTAAGAAAGAAGGGGAGTCTGGTCGTCGTAAGATCAGCCAGTACACCCGCTACGGTACTCTGGTGCTGGCAATATTCCAGTCGATCGGTATTGCTACCGGTCTGCCGAATATGCCAGGTATGCAAGGCCTGGTGATTAACCCGGGCTTTGCATTCTACTTCACCGCTGTTGTAAGTCTGGTCACAGGAACGATGTTCCTGATGTGGTTGGGCGAACAGATCACTGAACGAGGTATCGGCAACGGTATTTCAATCATTATCTTCGCCGGTATTGTCGCGGGACTCCCGCCAGCCATTGCCCATACTATCGAGCAAGCGCGTCAAGGCGACCTGCACTTCCTCGTGTTGCTGTTGGTTGCAGTATTAGTATTTGCAGTGACGTTCTTTGTTGTATTTGTTGAGCGTGGTCAACGCCGCATTGTGGTAAACTACGCGAAACGTCAGCAAGGTCGTCGTGTCTATGCTGCACAGAGCACACATTTACCGCTGAAAGTGAATATGGCGGGGGTAATCCCGGCAATCTTCGCTTCCAGTATTATTCTGTTCCCGGCGACCATCGCGTCATGGTTCGGGGGCGGTACTGGTTGGAACTGGCTGACAACAATTTCGCTGTATTTGCAGCCTGGGCAACCGCTTTATGTGTTACTCTATGCGTCTGCAATCATCTTCTTCTGTTTCTTCTACACGGCGTTGGTTTTCAACCCGCGTGAAACAGCAGATAACCTGAAGAAGTCCGGTGCATTTGTACCAGGAATTCGTCCGGGAGAGCAAACGGCGAAGTATATCGATAAAGTAATGACCCGCCTGACCCTGGTTGGTGCGCTGTATATTACCTTTATCTGCCTGATCCCGGAGTTCATGCGTGATGCAATGAAAGTACCGTTCTACTTCGGTGGGACCTCACTGCTTATCGTTGTTGTCGTGATTATGGACTTTATGGCTCAAGTGCAAACTCTGATGATGTCCAGTCAGTATGAGTCTGCATTGAAGAAGGCGAACCTGAAAGGCTACGGCCGATAATTGGTCGCCCGAGAAGTTACGGAGAGTAAAAATGAAAGTTCGTGCTTCCGTCAAGAAATTATGCCGTAACTGCAAAATCGTTAAGCGTGATGGTGTCATCCGTGTGATTTGCAGTGCCGAGCCGAAGCATAAACAGCGCCAAGGCTGATTTTTTCGCATATTTTTCTTGCAAAGTTGGGTTGAGCTGGCTAGATTAGCCAGCCAATCTTTTGTATGTCTGTGCGTTTCCATTTGAGTATCCTGAAAACGGGCTTTTCAGCATGGAACGTACATATTAAATAGTAGGAGTGCATAGTGGCCCGTATAGCAGGCATTAACATTCCTGATCATAAGCATGCCGTAATCGCATTAACTTCGATTTATGGCGTCGGCAAGACCCGTTCTAAAGCCATCCTGGCTGCAGCGGGTATCGCTGAAGATGTTAAGATCAGTGAGCTGTCTGAAGGACAAATCGACACGCTGCGTGACGAAGTTGCCAAATTTGTCGTTGAAGGTGATCTGCGCCGTGAAATCAGCATGAGCATCAAGCGCCTGATGGATCTTGGTTGCTATCGCGGTTTGCGTCATCGTCGTGGTCTCCCGGTTCGCGGTCAGCGTACCAAGACCAACGCACGTACCCGTAAGGGTCCGCGCAAACCGATCAAGAAATAATCGGGGTGATTGAATAATGGCAAAGGCACCAATTCGTGCACGTAAACGTGTAAGAAAACAAGTCTCTGACGGCGTGGCTCATATCCATGCTTCTTTCAACAACACCATCGTGACTATCACTGATCGTCAGGGTAACGCGTTGGGTTGGGCAACAGCCGGTGGTTCCGGTTTCCGTGGTTCTCGCAAATCCACTCCGTTTGCAGCTCAGGTTGCAGCAGAGCGTTGCGCTGACGCCGTGAAAGAATACGGCATCAAGAATCTGGAAGTTATGGTTAAAGGTCCGGGTCCAGGCCGCGAATCTACTATTCGTGCTCTGAACGCCGCAGGTTTCCGCATCACTAACATTACTGATGTGACTCCGATCCCTCATAACGGTTGTCGTCCGCCGAAAAAACGTCGCGTATAACGCCTCGTTTTCCAGGTTTGTTGGAGAAAGAAAATGGCAAGATATTTGGGTCCTAAGCTCAAGCTGAGCCGTCGTGAGGGCACCGACTTATTCCTTAAGTCTGGCGTTCGCGCGATCGATACCAAGTGTAAAATTGAACAAGCTCCTGGCCAGCACGGTGCGCGTAAACCGCGTCTGTCTGACTATGGTGTGCAGTTGCGTGAAAAGCAAAAAGTTCGCCGTATCTATGGTGTGCTGGAGCGTCAGTTCCGTAACTACTACAAAGAAGCAGCACGTCTGAAAGGCAACACCGGTGAAAACCTGTTGGCTCTGCTGGAAGGTCGTCTGGACAACGTTGTATACCGTATGGGCTTCGGTGCCACTCGTGCAGAAGCACGTCAGCTGGTTAGCCATAAAGCAATTATGGTAAACGGTCGTGTTGTTAACATCGCTTCTTATCAGGTTAGTCCGAATGACGTTGTAAGCATTCGTGAGAAAGCGAAGAAGCAGTCTCGCGTGAAAGCCGCTCTGGAGCTGGCTGAGCAGCGTGAAAAGCCAACCTGGCTGGAAGTTGATGCTGGCAAGATGGAAGGTACGTTTAAGCGTAAGCCGGAGCGTTCTGATCTGTCTGCGGACATTAACGAACACCTGATCGTCGAGCTTTACTCCAAGTAAAGCTTAGTACCAAAGAGAGGACACAATGCAGGGTTCTGTGACAGAGTTTCTAAAACCGCGCCTGGTTGATATCGAGCAAGTGAGTTCGACGCACGCCAAGGTGACCCTTGAGCCTTTAGAGCGTGGCTTTGGCCATACTCTGGGTAACGCACTGCGCCGTATTCTGCTCTCATCGATGCCGGGTTGCGCGGTGACCGAGGTTGAGATTGATGGTGTACTACATGAGTACAGCACCAAAGAAGGCGTTCAGGAAGATATCCTGGAAATCCTGCTCAACCTGAAAGGGCTGGCGGTGAGAGTTCAGGGCAAAGATGAAGTTATTCTTACCTTGAATAAATCTGGCATTGGCCCTGTGACTGCAGCCGATATCACCCACGACGGTGATGTCGAAATCGTCAAGCCGCAGCACGTGATCTGCCACCTGACCGATGAGAACGCGTCTATTAGCATGCGTATCAAAGTTCAGCGCGGTCGTGGTTATGTGCCGGCTTCTACCCGAATTCATTCGGAAGAAGATGAGCGCCCAATCGGCCGTCTGCTGGTCGACGCATGCTACAGCCCTGTGGAGCGTATTGCCTACAATGTTGAAGCAGCGCGTGTAGAACAGCGTACCGACCTGGACAAGCTGGTCATCGAAATGGAAACCAACGGCACAATCGATCCTGAAGAGGCGATTCGTCGTGCGGCAACCATTCTGGCTGAACAACTGGAAGCTTTCGTTGACTTACGTGATGTACGTCAGCCTGAAGTGAAAGAAGAGAAACCAGAGTTCGATCCGATCCTGCTGCGCCCTGTTGACGATCTGGAATTGACTGTCCGCTCTGCTAACTGCCTTAAAGCAGAAGCTATCCACTATATCGGTGATCTGGTACAGCGTACCGAGGTTGAGCTCCTTAAAACGCCTAACCTTGGTAAAAAATCTCTTACTGAGATTAAAGACGTGCTGGCTTCCCGTGGACTGTCTCTGGGCATGCGCCTGGAAAACTGGCCACCGGCAAGCATCGCTGACGAGTAACCGGATCACAGGTTAAGGTTTTACTGAGAAGGATAAGGTCATGCGCCATCGTAAGAGTGGTCGTCAACTGAACCGCAACAGCAGCCATCGCCAGGCTATGTTCCGCAATATGGCAGGTTCACTGGTTCGTCATGAAATCATCAAGACGACTCTGCCTAAAGCGAAAGAGCTGCGCCGCGTAGTTGAGCCGCTGATTACTCTTGCCAAGACTGATAGCGTTGCTAATCGTCGTCTGGCATTCGCCCGTACTCGTGATAACGAGATCGTGGCAAAACTGTTTAACGAACTGGGCCCGCGTTTCGCGAGCCGTGCCGGTGGTTACACTCGTATTCTGAAGTGTGGCTTCCGTGCAGGCGACAACGCGCCGATGGCTTACATCGAGCTGGTTGATCGTTCAGAGAAAGCAGAAGCTGCTGCAGAGTAATCTGAAGCAACGTAAAAAAACCCGCCCCGGCGGGTTTTTTTATACCCGTAGCATCCCCACTTATCTACAATAGTTGTACTCTTTTTGTTCATCCCCTGGAGTATTTATGTGGTTACTTGACCAGTGGGCAGAGCGTCATATAGCAGAAGCGCAAGCGAAAGGTGAGTTTGATAACCTGACAGGTAGCGGCGAACCATTGATACTGGATGATGATTCTCATGTGCCACCGGAATTACGTGCGGGGTATCGCTTGCTGAAGAATGCCGGTTGCTTACCGCCAGAACTTGAGCAACGGAGGGAAGCAATTCAGCTTCTGGATATCCTCAAAGGTATCCGTCACGATGATCCGCAATATCAAGAGGTTAGCCGTCGATTGTCATTACTGGAATTGAAGCTGCGACAAGCTGGATTGAGTACCGATTTTTTACGCGGCGATTATGCTGACAAGTTGTTGAATAAAATCAACGATAACTAGTGGAGTATGTATGTATCGCATTGGTGAGCTGGCAAAAATGGCGGAAGTAACACCCGACACGATTCGTTATTACGAAAAGCAGCAGATGATGGAGCATGAAGTGCGTACTGAAGGTGGGTTTCGCCTGTATACCGAAAGCGATCTCCAGCGATTGAAATTTATCCGCCATGCCAGACAACTAGGTTTCAGTCTAGAGTCGATCCGCGAGTTGCTGTCGATCCGTATCGATCCTGAACACCATACCTGTCAGGAGTCAAAAGGCATTGTGCAGGAAAGATTGCAGGAAGTCGAAGCACGGATAGCCGAGTTGCAGAGTATGCAGCGTTCCTTGCAACGCCTTAACGATGCCTGTTGTGGGACCGCCCATAGCAGTGTTTATTGCTCGATTCTTGAAGCTCTTGAACAAGGGGCGAGTGGCGTTAAGAGCGGCTGTTGATTTTTTGCACTGGCAGGATTACACTCGCGCCGTTAAATAACCAACTGGAGTTTTTATGAGCCGATATCAGCATACTAAAGGGCAGATAAAGTATAATGCGATAGAAGCATTACTACATGATCCCTTATTCCGACAGCGAGTAGAGAAAAATAAGAAAGGGAAAGGCAGTTACATGCGAAAAGGAAAACATGGCAATCGGGGGAACTGGGAGGCCAGTGGCAAGAAAGTAAATCACTTTTTTACCACTGGCCTTCTGCTTTCAGGTGTTTGTTAAGAGCGGTTATTCTGCTCTTTCAGCAAATCACGAATTTCTGTCAGTAATACTTCTTCTTTAGTTGGTGCTGGTGCGGCTGCTGGTTCTTCTTTTTTCCGATTCAGTTTGTTGATTAGCTTAATCGCCATAAAGATGGCAAAGGCCACAATCAGAAAATCAAAGACGTTTTGAATGAAGACACCGTAATGCATCACAACAGCAGGGATATCCCCCTGCGCATCGCGTAGCGTGACAGCAAACTGTTTAAAGTCGATCCCGCCAATTAATAAGCCCAGTGGTGGCATGATGATATCGGCAACCAGTGAAGATACAATCTTCCCGAATGCCGCACCGATAATGACACCCACCGCCAAATCCACCACGTTCCCGCGCATCGCAAATTCGCGAAATTCTTTAATAATGCTCATGTTATTCTCCCTATGAAGCCGACAAACATAAGTCTAACAAATGTTAAGCCATTTTCCTGCCAGGAATGAATTTAATTAATCCTTGATAATCAAAGGGAAATAATAAGGCGTCATTAGACGCCTTATTAATTACAAGAAGAAAGGGCTTGGCTGGAAGAGTCTTTCGACGTCGGTAATAAATTTTTTATCTGTGAGGAACATAATTACGTGATCGCCTTGCTCAATGCGCAGATTGTCATTGGCAATCATCACGTCGTTTCCACGTACCACCGCTCCAATAATCGTTCCTGGCGGTAGCTTGATTTCGTCAATGACTCTGCCGACAACGCGTGAGGTGCTTTCATCACCATGAGCAACGGCTTCAATAGCTTCTGCTACGCCGCGGCGCAATGAGGAAACACCAACAATATCTGCTTTTCGCACATGGCTAAGCAACGCAGAAATAGTTGCTTGTTGTGGTGAAATCGCAATATCGATCACGCTCCCCTGAACCAGATCCACATAAGCGCGACGCTGGATCAATACCATCACCTTTTTCGCACCCATACGTTTGGCAAGCATGGCGGACATGATATTGGCCTCGTCATCGTTGGTGACGGCAATAAACAGATCAACTTGATCGATATGTTCTTCGGCCAGCAGTTCTTGATCCGACGCATCACCAAAAAAGACGATCGTATTCTGCAACTTTTCCGCCAGTTCGGCAGCGCGCTGCTGATTACGTTCGATGAGTTTAACGCTGTAATCTTTTTCCAGACGACGCGCCAGCCCTGCACCGATATTACCGCCACCAACCAGCATGATCCGCTTATACGGTTTTTCCAGTCGCTGTAATTCACTCATCACCGCGCGGATATGCTGTGAAGCGGCAATAAAGAACACTTCATCACCAGCCTCAACAATGGTCGAACCTTGCGGACGAATGGGGCGATCGTGGCGGAAAATTGCTGCCACACGAGTATCGATATGTGGCATATGTTCGCGCATGGTCGAAAGTGCATTACCAATCAGCGGGCCGCCATAATAGGCTTTAACCACAGCGAGGCTGACTTTACCCTCAGCGAAGTTCACCACCTGCAATGCGCCGGGATACTCAATCAGTCGGTAAATATTATCGATAACCAACTGCTCTGGTGCGATCAGATGATCAATCGGTACAGCATCTGAATGAAATAGCTTATCGGCATCGCGTACGTAGTCTGGTGAGCGGATACGAGCGATGCGATTAGGGGTGTTGAAAAGTGAGTAGGCTACCTGGCAGGCAACCATATTGGTTTCATCTGAACTGGTTACAGCAACCAGCATATCGGCGTCGTCGGCACCTGCCTCCCGCAATACGCGTGGATGAGAGCCATGCCCCTGCACGACTCGCAGGTCAAATTTATCCTGCAAGGTTCGCAGACGCTCACCGTTGGTATCGACAACAGTGATATCGTTGTTCTCGCCAACCAGGTTTTCCGCCAGTGTGCCGCCAACCTGGCCGGCACCCAGAATGATAATTTTCATCAGTCGCGACCCGTTATCTCATCACTTTTTGATTAGCTTAGCGTAAAAGAAGCCGTCGCCCTCTTCGGCACCAGGCAGATTTTGTTTACCCGGTTGCTCTGGTGTTCCTGTTTCGCAAAGTTCGGCATCAGCGGTACGTTGCAAAAAGGCTTTAATCTGCAGGCTATTCTCTTCCGGTAACACCGAACAGGTGGCATAGACCAGGGTTCCACCGGATTTTAAATGCGGCCAAATGGCGTCGAGAATTTCAGACTGCAATTGCGCGAGTTCTGGGATATCGCGATCGCGACGTAACCATTTAATATCCGGATGGCGACGAATCACACCGGTTGCTGAACAAGGCGCATCTAATAAAATGCGATCAAACTGTTGCTCGCCACACCATTGGGAAGGGTAACGGCCATCACCTTGTTTCACGGTTGCCTTCATACCAAGGCGTTTTAAATTGTCGTAAACGCGAGAGAGGCGCTGTTCGTCAATATCAACCGCAACAACCTGCGCTTCTGGTGCCACCTCAAGGATATGCGTTGTTTTACCGCCGGGGGCGGCACAAAGATCCAGAATGTGTTCACCGTTTTGTGGCGCAAGCCAGGTCATGCAACCTTGTGCTGATGCATCCTGAACGGTAACCCATCCGTCTTCAAAACCAGGTAGCGCATGAACAGGTGCAGGTGTTTCCAGCCGTACAGCATCAGGGTAATCCGCATGCGGGAAACCTTTCATTCCTGCTTCATCCAGCAATGCAAGCCAGCTGTCGCGGGAATGATGCGTACGATTAATACGCAGCCACATTGGCGGACGCTGGTTATTGGCTTCGACGATGGATTGCCACTGCTCTGGATACGCTTTTTGCAGACGCTTCAGCAACCAGGAAGGATGCAGATAACGTGCATCACTGGTATTAAACTCGGCTAATAACTCTTCTTGCTGACGCTGGAACTGGCGTAATACACCGTTAATCAACCCTTTAAGTTGCGGACGCTTAATTGCGATAGCGCCTTCAACCGTTTCAGCCAGCGCAGCATGAGGTGGAATGCGGGTATAAAGCAGTTGATACAAACCAACCATAATCAGGTAATGCACGGTCCGCTGTTTGCCGGTCATCGGACGGGCCATTAACTTATTAATCAGCCAGTCTAACTGCGAAAGCGTACGCAGTACGCCAAAGCACAACTCTTGAAGAAGTGCTTTGTCTTTATCGGAAACTTTTTGCTGGAGCGGTGGCAGAATGTTGCTTAATGATTGCCCTTGCTCGACGACTTGTTCAACGGCCTGGGCCGCCATGCTACGTAAATTACGTTGTTTTTTCATAAGTATAAAAATGCCCGGCAAGACCGGGCTTAGAAGAGTGGACTATCAGACCAGACGGTTGCCCGGAACAAACCATTCCCGACGAGAGTTCAGGAGGTCTTGCGCGCTCATCGCTTTCTTACCCGCAGGTTGTAACGAGAGCAGGTTCAGGATGCCATCACCAGTCGCAACCTGAATGCCTTGTTTGTTGGCTTCAAGGATCGTTCCTGGTGCAGCGTTGGTTGCCGTATCAATGACCGATGCTTTCCAGACTTTAACCGGCTGTCCTTCAATTTCCACCCAGCTCATTGGCCATGGATTGAAAGCGCGAATGCAGCGTTCAAGCTGTGCTGCCGAAAGTGACCAGTCAATACGCGCTTCTTCTTTACTCAACTTCTCGGCGTAAGTGACAAGAGTTTCGTCCTGAACTTCTGGTTTCGCCGTGCCGTCTGCCAATTGTTTCAACGTGGTGATAAGCCCTTGTGGGCCAAGCTCTGCCAGCTTGTCGTACAGCGTACCACTGGTATCTTCTGCAGTAATCGGGCAGGAGAGCTTATAGAGCATGTCACCGGTGTCTAAACCAACATCCATTTGCATAATGGTCACACCAGTTTCTGCATCACCCGCCCATAGTGAGCGTTGGATTGGTGCAGCACCGCGCCAGCGTGGCAGCAGTGAACCATGAACGTTGATACAGCCAAGACGCGGCATCTCCAGCACTGCTTTAGGCAGAATTAAGCCATAGGCGACGACAACCATAACATCAGCCTGTAGATCGGCGACCAGTTGCTGGTTTTCTTGTGGACGCAGGGAAACAGGTTGAAAAACGGGCAGACCTTTTTCCTCAGCCAGAACTTTAACCGGGCTGGGCATCAGTTTTTTACCGCGTCCTGCCGGTCGGTCTGGCTGGGTGAACACGCCAACGACGTTATGACCAGAAGACAACAGCGCGTCGAGATGACGCGCTGCAAAGTCAGGTGTACCCGCAAAAATAATACGTAGTGATTCTGACACGTTAGTTCTTATCCTTAAGCCCGGGCTTTCAGACGATCCAGTTTTTCAACTTTCTGACGAATACGTTGTTGTTTCAGCGGTGACAGATAATCCATAAACAGTTTGCCGACCAGGTGATCCATCTCATGCTGAATACAGATGGCTAACAGACCATCTGCTTCCAGTTCAAATGGTTTACCGTCGCGGTCCAGGGCGCGAATTTTAACTTTCTCTGCGCGTGGCACTAAAGCACGTTGTTCAGGGATCGACAGGCATCCTTCTTCAATGCCTGTTTCGCCGCTTTTTTCTAAAAGCTCCGGATTGATTAACACCAGCCGTTCGTCACGGTTTTCCGAAACATCAATAACAATGATACGTTGATGGATATCAACCTGGGTTGCCGCCAGGCCAATACCTTCTTCTGCGTACATCGTCTCGAACATATCATCGACGATACGCTGAATTTCTGCATTCACTTCTTCTACCGGTTTAGCAACTTTGCGAAGCCGCTCGTCCGGAATATGTAACACTTGCAAAACTGACATAAATCTCCAGAGATGTGTTCAGGAGTTAGAAAGATTATTTCTTCTATTCTAGACAAATCCCCCTCTGATTGACAGCATCACTGACCAATCGCAAAGATTGCTAAGGCTGCTTATGGCAGGGAGATAAGGATGGTCGATACAGAAATTTGGCTGCGTTTAATGAGCATCAGCAGCTTGTACGGCGATGATATGGTCCGTATCGCTCACTGGGTGGCAAAACAGTCGCATATTGATGCGGTTGTATTGCAGCAAACAGGGCTTACATTGCGGCAGGCACAACGCTTTCTTTCATTTCCACGAAAGAGTATCGAAAGCTCACTTTGTTGGTTGGAGCAACCCAACCATCATTTAATCCCTGCGGACAGCGAATTTTATCCTCCTCAACTTCTGGTGACGACAGATTACCCCGGCGCACTGTTTGTTGAAGGAGAACTGCACGCGCTGCATTCATTTCAGCTTGCCGTAGTGGGGAGTCGGGCGCATTCATGGTATGGCGAGCGATGGGGACGATTATTTTGCGAAACTCTGGCGAAGCGTGGAGTGACAATTACGAGTGGACTGGCGCGTGGAATCGATGGTGTGGCGCATAAAGCGGCCTTACAGGTAAATGGCGTCAGCATTGCTGTATTGGGGAACGGACTTAATACCATTCATCCCCGCCGCCATGCCCGACTGGCTACCAGTTTGCTTGAACATGGTGGGGCACTTGTCTCGGAATTTCCCCTCGATGTTCCACCCCTTGCTTACAATTTCCCACGAAGAAATCGCATTATCAGTGGTCTAAGTAAAGGTGTACTGGTGGTGGAAGCGGCTTTGCGCAGTGGTTCGTTGGTGACAGCACGTTGTGCGCTTGAGCAGGGGCGTGAAGTTTTTGCCTTGCCAGGACCAATAGGGAATCCGGGAAGCGAAGGGCCTCACTGGTTAATAAAACAAGGTGCGATTCTTGTGACGGAACCGGAAGAAATTCTGGAAAACTTGCAATTTGGATTGCACTGGTTGCCAGACGCCCCTGAAAATTCATTTTATTCACCAGATCAGGAAGACGTGGCATTGCCATTTCCTGAGCTCCTGGCTAACGTAGGAGATGAGGTAACACCTGTTGACGTCGTCGCTGAACGTGCCGGCCAACCTGTGCCAGAGGTAGTTACTCAACTACTCGAACTGGAGTTAGCAGGATGGATCGCAGCTGTACCCGGCGGCTATGTCCGATTGAGGAGGGCATGCCATGTTCGACGTACTAATGTATTTGTTTGAAACCTATATTCACACAGAAGCTGAGTTGCGTGTGGATCAAGACAAACTTGAACAGGATCTTACCGACGCAGGATTTGATCGAGAAGATATCTACAATGCCCTGCTTTGGCTGGAAAAGCTTGCGGATTATCAGGAAGGACTGGCAGAACCGATGCAACTGGCCTCTGATCCACTCTCCATGCGTATTTATACCCCTGAAGAGTGTGAAAGACTGGATGCCAGCTGTCGTGGTTTTCTGCTTTTCCTTGAGCAAATTCAGGTGCTTAACCTTGAAACCCGTGAAATGGTGATAGAGCGAGTGCTCGCGCTGGATACCGCAGAGTTCGACCTGGAAGACCTGAAATGGGTAATCCTGATGGTGTTGTTCAATATTCCGGGCTGCGAAAATGCGTACCAGCAAATGGAAGAATTACTCTTTGAAGTGAATGAAGGTATGCTGCATTAATCATTTCTTTAATTCAGCATAAGTTGTTATGGCGAAATCAGCACTGTTCACGGTGCGTAATAATGAGTCCTGCCCAAAGTGCGGGGCTGAACTGGTTATTCGATCCGGGAAACACGGTCCGTTTCTTGGATGCTCACAGTATCCGGCGTGTGACTACGTCCGTCCTCTGAAATCTTCAGCAGATGGACATATCGTCAAAGTTCTGGAGGGGCAGGTTTGCCCTGCATGTGGCGCAAATCTGGTATTACGCCAGGGACGCTTTGGTATGTTTATTGGTTGCATTAACTACCCTGAATGCGAACATACCGAACTTATCGATAAACCGGACGAAACAGCAATTACATGCCCCCAATGTCGGACGGGCCATCTGGTCCAGCGCCGCTCCCGTTATGGCAAAACATTTCACTCTTGTGATCGCTACCCGGAGTGTCAATTTGCCATTAACTTCAAACCCATAGCCGGAGAGTGTCCTGAGTGTCACTATCCGCTACTCATCGAAAAGAAAACCGCGCAGGGTGTTAAACATTTCTGTGCCAGTAAACAATGTGGAAAGCCGGTTTCGGCGGAATAATAACGTGAATAATAACCTGCAAGGAGACGCTATCGCGGCTGCGGTAGATGTCCTCAATGAAGAACGTGTCATCGCCTATCCAACGGAAGCTGTTTTCGGTGTCGGGTGCGATCCTGATAGCGAAACTGCAGTGATGCGACTGTTGGAGTTAAAACAGCGTCCGGTTGATAAGGGGCTGATTTTAATCGCAGCAAATTACGAGCAGCTCAAACCTTATATCGATGACAGCATGCTGACGGACGCGCAGCGTGAAACCATTTTTTCCCGCTGGCCAGGTCCTGTCACCTTTGTCTTTCCCGCGCCTGCGACAACACCGCGCTGGTTGACGGGGCGCTTTGATTCGCTTGCTGTACGAGTCACCGACCATCCGTTGGTGATTGCTTTGTGCCAGGCTTATGGTAAACCGCTGGTTTCTACTAGTGCCAACTTGAGTGGATTGCCACCTTGCCGGACAGTAGACGAAGTTCGCGCACAATTTGGCGCGGCGTTCCCGGTTGTGCCTGGTGAAACGGGGGGGCGTTTAAATCCTTCAGAAATCCGCGATGCCCTGACGGGTGAACTGTTTCGACAGGGGTAACATAATGGAAATCTATGCTGTTTTTGGTAATCCGATAGCCCACAGCAAATCGCCATTCATTCATCAGCAATTTGCTCAGCAACTGAATATTGAACATCCCTATGGGCGCGTGTTGGCACCCATCAATGATTTCATCAACACACTGAACGCTTTCTTTAGTGCTGGTGGTAAAGGTGCGAATGTGACGGTGCCTTTTAAAGAAGAGGCTTTTGCCAGAGCGGATGAACTCACTGAACGGGCAGCGTTGGCTGGTGCTGTTAATACCCTCAAGCAGTTAGAAGATGGGCGCCTGCTGGGTGACAATACCGATGGCGTAGGTTTGTTAAGCGATCTGGAACGTCTCTCTTTTATCCGCCCCGGGCTACGTATCCTGCTCATTGGCGCTGGCGGGGCATCTCGCGGTGTACTACTGCCACTTCTTTCCCTGGACTGTGTGGTGACAATCACTAATCGGACGGTTTCCCGCGCGGAAGAGTTGGCTAAATTGTTTGCGCATACTGGCAGTATTCAGGCGTTGGGTATGGATGAACTGGAAAGTCATGAGTTCGATCTCATTATTAATGCAACATCCAGTGGCATCAGTGGTGATATTCCCGCGATCCCAGCATCGCTCATCCATCCAGGTATTTGTTGTTATGACATGTTCTATCAGAAAGGAAAAACACCTTTTCTGGCATGGTGTGAGCAGCGAGGCTCAAAGCGTAATGCTGATGGTTTAGGGATGCTGGTGGCACAGGCGGCTCATGCCTTCCTTCTTTGGCATGGCGTTCTGCCTGATGTAGAACCGGTCATCAAACAATTGCAACAGGAGCTGGCGGTGTGAATCAGGCCATCCAGTTTCCAGACAGGGAAGAGTGGGACGAGAATAAAAAATGTGTATGTTTTCCCGCTCTGGTGAATGGTATGCAACTGACATGTGCGATCTCTGGCGAGAGCCTGGCGTATCGCTTTACTGGAGATACGCCAGAACAGTGGTTAGCGAGTTTTCGTCAGCATCGCTGGGACCTGGAAGAAGAAGCGGAAAACTTAATTCAGGAACAAAGTGAAGATGATCAAGGCTGGGTCTGGTTACCCTGATCCAGATATTCGTCTTTCCATTTGACGTAATTATTCGCGGAATAGCGTAACCCAGCCTTCTCTTCATCACTTAACGGGCGGATCTGTTTGACGGGGCTACCGAGATACAGATATCCGCTCTCCAGCCGTTTATTTTGTGGGACCAGGCTACCCGCACCAATCATCACATCATCTTCTACTATTGCGCCATCAAGTAAAATTGAGCCCATCCCAACCAAAACTCGATTGCCAATGGTGCAGCCGTGGAGCATCACTTTATGTCCAACCGTAACGTCTTCGCCGACGATTAACGGATTGCCTTGTGGATTAGCCGTTGATTTATGGGTCACGTGTAAGACGCTGCCATCCTGGATATTGGTTCGGGCGCCGATCTGAACATAATTAACATCACCACGAATTACAACAAGTGGCCAGATCCCCACATCATCGGCCAACCGAACATCACCAATAACCACACTGCTACTGTCAATCATGACTCGCTGACCGATTTGTGGAAAAAGATCCCGGTATGGGCGTAGAGTGTCTGACATACTTACCTCAACGAAAAATGATTTATCTATGACTTTGGGTGCTTTATTAGCCTTGCGCAAGTGTTTTGCTATGTAAAAATGCGCCATTTTGCATGTGAATGCAGCAAAGAGGCTGAAAAAAGAACAAACAGAAAAAAAGATCAAAAAAGTACTTGTGCAAAAAATTGGGATCCCTATAATGCGCCTCCGTTGAGACGACAACGTGAAACACTTCACAAGATGCTCGTAACAACGAAGAGTAAAATCCTGAAATTCAGGGTTGACTCTGAAAGAGGAAAGCGTAATATACGCCACCTCGCGACA